>NZ_JANBWE010000001.1:300000-600000 GCF_024259515.1 Salirhabdus salicampi
TAGATACGATGGAGAAGTAACAATGTATGATGCACTAGTTACATCGAAAAATGCCCCGGCAGTTTGGCTACTGAATGAGATTGGAATCACCCATGGTAAGAAGTACTTTCAGAGGATGGGAATTGAATTGCCTGATAAAGGATTGGCTGTCGCACTTGGGGGATTAGAAGAAGGACTAACACCATTAGAAATTGTTCTAGGATACCGTGCTCTCTCGAATAATGGTGTAACCGAAGAGCCATATTCAATTATTGCTATAAAAGATCGTAATGGTTCTTATGTAGGAAAAGCGACTAAGACGAATACACGGGTGTTTAATCCCCAGACGGCTTGGTATATGACAAAAATGTTACAAGCGGTTGTAAAGGAAGGAACAGGCCGTGAAGGAGAATTTAACAAAGCTTTAGCTGGAAAAACAGGGTCAACGCAACATCCATCACAAGATGGATATAAGGATGTTTGGTTTGCAGGTTATACACCTGCATATGTTGGTGCCATTTGGATGGGGTATGACCGAACAGATGAAAATCATTACTTAACACGTGGTAGTGGTGTTCCTACACGATTGTTTAAAGATATATTATCAAAGGTGGATAAACAGAAATCTTTAGATAAAGCGTTTCTGAAACCAACGGAGGTAAAGGAACTTCCGGATCCAGTTCAGTTGCCAATCATAACAGATTTAACAGCTAAACGGACATTCAGTTTATTCTCCGGAATATCGGTTCAATTGTCTTGGTCTGGGTCCAGTGATGAACGGATTATCTATCGAGTCTATGAAGAAAAAGCAGGACAGGATCGTGTAGTTGGTCAAGTAATCGGCGAGTCTTTGTTGATTGATAATGAAATTGGCATATTGGATGTGCCAACCTATTATGTTATACCTTACAATCCGTATACAAACAAGGCGGGAGAAACCTCCAACCGGGTCAAAGTTCAGTAAAGGTAAGAAAATTTCGTGACAATATATCTTCCAGAGTATACATGACATAGGTTTTCGTTTATATTGGTAATGGACAAAATTCGGAGAAATTAAAGGGTGAAAATCATGAATACATTTAACGATACGATTTTAAAAGCATATCGTGGGGAATCCACTTCATATATCCCGGCATGGTATATGAGACAAGCAGGCAGATCACAACCGGAATATCGAAAACTGAAAGAGAAATACTCGTTATTTGAAATCACACATCAACCGGAGCTATGTGCATATGTTACGAAACTACCTGTTGATCAATATAACGTAGATGCAGCTATTTTGTATAAAGATATTATGTCGCCACTTCCCGGAATTGGTGTAGATGTTGAAATCAAATCAGGAATTGGTCCTGTTATTGACCAACCAATCCGTTCTAAAGCAGATGTCCACAAGTTAGGAGAGCTTGACCCTGAAAGAGACATTCCATATATTTTGGAAACGATTAAACTGTTAACGGATGAACAATTAAATGTACCGTTAATTGGCTTTAGTGGTGCTCCTTTTACACTTGCAAGCTACATGATTGAAGGTGGCCCATCTAAAAATTATAATAAAACAAAAGCACTAATGTACAGTGAGCCACAAACATGGTTTGCTTTAATGGACAAGTTGGAACAAATGATTATTCGTTATGTCAAAGCACAAATTCAAGCAGGTGTTAAAGTAATACAAATCTTTGACTCTTGGATTGGTGCTTTGAATGCTGCAGATTATCGGACGTTTATAAAACCAACGATGAATCGAATTTTTGCCGCACTTAAGGAAGAAGAGGTAGTGTCAATCATGTTTGGAGTAGGAACTGGACACTTACTTCAAGAGTGGAATGACTTACCTGTCGATGTTATTGGTTTAGATTGGCGAACTTCGATTGAAGAAGCAAGAAAAATGGGAATTACGAAAACATTACAAGGGAACCTGGATCCGGCTATATTATTAGCAGATTGGCCAACGATTGAAACACGGATGAAAGACATTTTAGATCAAGGTATGAACAATCCTGGCTATGTTTTTAATTTAGGTCACGGGATCTTCCCAGATATTAAACCAGAAACATTGAAAAAACTGACAAACTTTATTCACACATATACTCAGAAATAAACAAGTGAGGTGTTGGCGATGGGGAAAAAGAAGATGGGATTACTTGTTATGGCTTACGGAACGCCGTACAAAGAGTCTGATTTAGAGCGTTATTATACACATATCCGTCATGGTCGTAAACCTACCCCTGAAATGTTAGAAGATTTGCGGAGTCGGTATAATGCGATTGGTGGTATTTCACCATTAGCGAAAATTACAAAAGAACAGGCACAAGCATTAGAGGACGAATTAAATGAAAGTCAAGATGAGATAGAGTTTAAAGCATATTTAGGTTTAAAACATATTGATCCATATATTGAAGATGCAGTTGAGCAAATGGCCCAAGACGGAATTGAAGAAGCAGTAAGCCTGGTTTTAGCCCCTCACTACTCGACTTTTAGTGTTAAATCATATAACGGTCGTGCAAAGGAAGAAGCTGCAAAACACGGTAGACCGAACATTTATGCAGTGAATAGTTGGTATGATGAGCCTGGATTTATTGATTATTGGGTTAACGCCATTCAAAAGGTATATAACAATATGCCAAATGAGGAAAAGAATGAATCGGTTCTTGTAGTATCCGCTCACAGTCTGCCTGAAAAAATTATTCAACATGGTGACCCTTATCCAGAACAGTTGCAAACAACAGCAGATCTCATTGCGAAACAAGCTGGTTTATCTGAATACGCAGTCGGCTGGCAAAGTGAAGGAAACACACCTGACCCATGGCTTGGACCAGATGTTCAAGATTTAACAAAAGATTTATATGAAGAAAAAGGTTATAAAGCTTTTGTATATGCCCCAGTAGGATTTGTGTCAGATCATTTAGAAGTTCTCTATGATAACGATTATGAGTGTAAAGTAGTTTGTGATGAGATTGGGGCAAGTTATTATCGTCCAGAAATGCCAAACACACACCCAGATTTTATCCGAACGTTAGCAAACGTCGTGTTAAAAGAAGCGAAAAGCGGGGCTTAGCATGAATGAACAACGTAAGCGAATTGTCATTATAGGTGGCGGCATTACAGGATTGTCCGCTGCTTATTACCTACAAAAAGAGATAAAAGAAAAGAACTTACCCTATGATGTCATGCTTATTGAGGCGAACGAACATTTAGGGGGCAAGATCGATACAGTACATAAGGATGGGTATGTTATCGAGCGGGGACCTGACTCCTTTCTGGAACGCAAGCAAAGTGCAGCGCAACTTGTAAAAGATGTTGGGTTAGAAGATGACTTAGTACGAAATGCGACTGGACAGGCATACATTTTGCTAAAAGAGAAACTCCATCCAATTCCACAAGGTTCATTTATGGGAATTCCAACGTCTGTAAAACCCTTTCTTTTTTCAAATTTATTTTCGTGGAAGGGGAAACTTCGGGCTGGCGGTGATTTCTTTTTACCGAAAAGTCAACCGCAAGATGACCAGTCATTAGGTCTCTTTTTTAGAAGACGACTCGGTGATGAAATTGTGGAAAATTTAATTGAACCATTATTATCCGGGATATATGCTGGTGATATCGACCGTTTGAGTTTGATGGCTACGTTCCCTAACTTTTATAATTTGGAGCAGGAATACGGAAGCTTAATTAAAGGACTAAACAAAACAGTACCAAAAAAAGCAAAATCTCAAAAAAAGAAAGGGGTCTTTTTAACATTAAAGTCGGGTTTATCCTCTCTGGTGTCCCAACTTGAAGATGAACTGAAGAAAAGTCCCTTTGTTACAGTTCATAAACAATCTGTTGTACAACATATTACGAAAGAGCATGATAAATATCGAATTACCGTCAAAGGGAAGGAAGAAACGATTGCTCACTCGATTGTGCTAGCAACTCCTCACTTCGTAACCCAGAAAATATTAAGTCAATATGACTTCTTAAAAACGTATAAAGAAATGCCAGCTACATCTGTTGCTAATGTAGTGTTAGGCTTTAACAAACAAGATATCCCGAACATGATGGATGGTACAGGGTTTGTTGTTTCACGAAATAGTAACCATCGAATTACAGCCTGTACGTGGACACATAAAAAGTGGCCACACACAACACCAGATGGACAAATTATGCTTCGCAGTTATGTAGGAAAGCCGAGTGATCAGGAGATTGTTCATTTATCTGATGATGAAATTGAAACAATTGTAAGGGAAGACTTAAAAAATGTCATGAATATTGATGCTAATCCTTCGTTCTCTTTGGTAACCCGTTGGAAACAAGCAATGCCACAATATATAGTTGGTCATAAGGAACGGGTGGAGGATACTAAGAATCATATGAAGGAATATTTACCGGGAGTCTTTTTAGCCGGCAGCTCATATGAGGGAATCGGAATTCCAGACTGCATAAATCAAGGAATCGGTGCGAAAGAGGATGCACTTTCCTTTTTAAATAAGTAACAAAAAATTGAGAGCAGTTCATCTAGAACTGCTCCCTTTTCATATCATCGAGCGGGATGATCACAATTATCGCAAATGTTGCCATAACAATCTGCTTTTTCCTCTATTCGTTCTCCACATTTTGTGCATGACTTTGTTGGCAAATTTCGAAAAAACTCCATTACGCTAGTTGAAACCATCTGATCCCTCCGTTTATAAATGTTTGTTTTGTTACTTTTATTGTATTATAACAAAGGTTAAATGATTACATACTGTTTTATAACAATTTTATTTTTTAGGAGGTTACTTTTCGAATGAAAGTTACAGTAATCGGCTATTGGGGTGCATACCCGCAGGTAGAAAGGGCTACGTCTAGTTATTTATTAGAATGTGATGGCTTTACTTGTTTACTTGATTGTGGAAGTGGAGTGTTATCACGACTGCAAAAGTATAAATCTATTTCTGACTTAGATGCCATTGTGTTATCACACTATCACCATGATCACATTGCAGATGTTGGTTCACTTCAATACGCTTTTCTGATTGATAACCTTTTACATCAACGTAACAGAACATGGCCTATATACGGACATCATGAAAATGAAGAGCGGTTTCAGTCATTATTCCATACCGCCACAGAAGGGAAAGCGTATAAAGCTGGTGATGTGATGACAATAGGTCCATTTCAGTTTCAATTTCTAAAAACCGTTCATCCTGTCCCATGCTATGCGATGAAAATTACCGACGGAAAGAGTACAATAGTATATACAGCGGATACAAGTTTCTTTGAGGATTTAATTCCCTTTTGTCAAAACGCTGATTTACTCATAGCTGAGTCAAGCTTCTATAAAGGGATGGATAGTACAAGTGCAGGACATATGACAAGTGATGAATGTGGAAAAATTGCGAATCGGGCAAGTGTACGCGAACTTTGGCTAACACACCTACCGCATTTCGGGAATGTGAGTGAATTGAAGCGGGAGGCTTCAGAAGAATATGACGGTAAAATATATCTAGCTGATGAGGGTTTGTCATGGGAAGCTTAACTGTAGAGAACGAGCCTTTTGCTTTATGTTACAGAACTCGTTAAGATAATAATTAGAATAAAGGAGGATGTATGGATGACAATGTTATTTATTGATAATGAAGGAATTACTGATCCGCGGATTAATTTAGCAATTGAAGAATATGCACTGAAAAACTTAGATATTGAAGACGGAAATACATATTTGCTATTTTACATAAACAAACCGTCCATTATTATAGGAAAAAACCAAAACACAATAGAGGAAATTAATACAGACTACGTTGACGAGCGAGGAATACATGTTGTCCGCCGTCTTTCAGGTGGAGGAGCTGTTTATCACGATCTTGGAAACTTAAACTTTAGCTTCCTGACGAAAGATGATGGAGACAGTTTTAGTAACTTTGCAAAATTTACGAAACCAGTGACGGACGCACTACAAAAATTGGGAATCAATGCTGAGTTATCAGGGAGAAATGACATTTTAGTAAATGGAAGAAAAATATCAGGGAATGCACAATTTTCGACAAGAGGAAGAATGTTTAGTCATGGCACCTTAATGTTTGATTCCGAAATTGAACACGTTGTCTCTGCCTTAAAAGTAAAATCGGAGAAAATTAAATCTAAGGGAATTAAATCAATTCGTAGTCGGGTCGCAAATATCTCTGAATTTTTAACAGAAGACCTTAGTATGGAAGAGTTTAAAAACATGCTTCTTCGCTTCATTTTTGATGTTGAGTCTGCAGAAGATGTTCCAAAGTACAAATTAACCAAAGAGGATTGGGAAAACATCCATAAATTATCTGAAGAACGTTACCAGCAATGGGAGTGGAACTACGGTAAGTCTCCTAAATTTGATATTCAACATTCAAAACGATTTGAAGGGGCAGGAAGTATTGATGTCCGATTAAATGTTAATAAAGGAGTCATTCAAAATTGTAAAATTTTTGGAGATTTCTTCGGTGTCGGGGATGTTCATGATATAGAAGAAATCTTGATTGGTACAAGATATGAACGAGATGCAATTAAACAAGCACTAACAGATGTGAATATAAAACATTACTTCGGCAATGTCGCAAAAGATGATTTCGTTACGTTAGTGTACTAATAGAAAAACTGGTCATCTGCTATAAAGATACGACAATCTTTTTAGGGGAGATGACCTTTTTTTATTGTATGTTTCATTGTGATGTACAACCTACTATTTTATAATTAATATAGAATATTTCTTTAAAAATGAATGATTATTCATTCATTGTAATGGGAGGGGAATAAATGAATATTTCTGATCAGTTAACAGTAACAACGGAGAAGCAAGCAGATAAAACAGCCTACATTTTTTTAGGGAAAGAGACATCCTATCGTGACCTAGATGATTCGGTTACAAAGTTTGCATCTAGTTTGAACGAAATGGGTTATGGGAAGGGTGACCACCTAGCCATTGTGTTAGGAAATAGCCCCCAGTTTGTCATTAGCCTTTATGCATCACTTCGAATTGGAGCAACTGTTATTCCAATCAACCCATTATACACCGCAGATGAGTTAACCTATATTATAAACAACGGAGATGTAAAAGGCATTATTACGATGGATGTTCTAGCAGAAAAGTTTGCTCAATTTGATCATGAACTGAATGTAAATCACTACATACTGGTGGAAACGAATCCAAATGTAAGTGTTGAAGATTTATCAATTCAGCCGAAAGTTTACTCCTTTTCTACACTTTTACAAAATGGTAGCCCTCAACTCGACCGTCCTACTCTTCACGATAATGACACTGCTGTTATTTTATACACCTCAGGTACCACTGGGAAACCGAAAGGTGCTATGTTATCTCACCAAAATATTTACTCGAATGCAAAAGATATTGCCGACTATTTAAATATGAATAATCAAGACCGTATTATAGCTGCATTACCGATGTTTCACGTTTTTTGTTTAACGGTAGCTCTAAATGCTCCGCTAATGAATGGTGGTTCCATATTCATCATGCCAAAGTTCTCCCCAAATGAAGTGTTTGACGCCGCAAGGGATTATAAGGTAACAATTTTTGCAGGCGTACCAACCATGTACAATTATTTGTTACAGTATCCTGAAGGAAAGGCAGATGATTTTTCGAATATGCGTTTATGCATATCTGGGGGAGCTCCAATGCCAGTCGCTTTGTTAAATAATTTTGAAACTAAGTTTCAAGTAATTATTTCAGAGGGGTATGGCTTATCTGAAGCTTCACCTGCGACTTGCTTTAATCCATTGGACCGCCCACGAAAAGCTGGATCTATTGGTCAAAGCATAACAAATGTTGAAAACAAAGTTGTTGATGCCGAAGGAAATGAAGTTCCGATCGGTGAAATTGGAGAATTAATTGTGAAAGGACCTAATGTCATGAAAGGTTATTATAAAATGCCAGAAGAAACGAAAGCGACGATTAAAGATGGTTGGTTATATACTGGAGATATGGCCAAGAAAGACGAGGAAGGATATTTTTACATTGTAGATCGAAAAAAAGATTTGATTATTGTAGGTGGATATAATGTATATCCACGTGAGGTGGAAGAAGTTTTATATGATCATCCATCAATAGCGGAAGTAGCTGTTATCGGAAAGCCGGATCCGAATTTAGGTGAAGTAGTAAACGCTTATGTCGTTACGAAAGAGGGGGAAACGGTGACGTACGATCAGTTAAGAGTTCATTGTTATAACTTTTTAGCAGAATATAAAGTACCGTCTTCTTTTACCTTTATGGATGAACTGCCAAAAAACACTACAGGAAAAATATTAAGAAGGGCCTTAAAAGAACAATTTAACCGATCGTAATGCGACACAGTCGATTCTCTCTTAACATCAAACTGATTGATTCCACATAGGTGAGCTTGTGTCATATAAAAATTTTATTAAAAGAGCGTAGGATTTGTACTCCTGCGCTCTTTTATTTCTTTGGTAAAATACCACTTTTTACCTAGTATTATTTATCTATCTTATCTGAAATTAGGCTTGAAATATTGGGCAATGTTTAATATACTTTAAATACTTTAATACTTAAAAGCACACACGCATAAAAGCGTTGAAGTTGATTGTCTATTTAAAGGGGGAAAAAGAGATGAAGAAATTATTAATGATGATGATGACGAGTATTCTTATATTCGCTGTAGCATGTGGTACTACTGAAACAGAGAATGAAAATGGTGAATCTAATAGCGGTGACGGTGATGTAGTTATCGGGGTGACACAAATTGTAGAGCACCCATCCTTGGATGCTGCGTTTGAAGGATTTAAGCAAGCGCTTGTAGATGGGGGCATTAACGCTTCTTATGATGTAAATATTGCACAAGGTGACTCAAGCAATAATGATGCTATTGCAAAGAAATTAGCCGATGATGAGGTTGATTTAATATTTGCTAATTCAACACCAAGTGCTTTAAGTGCGTTGAATGCAACAAAGGAAATCCCAATTATTTTCACTTCCGTAACAGATCCAGTTGGCTCTGAGCTGGTTGAGACTATGGAGAAACCTGGTGGAAATGTAACAGGGACCTCTGATTCAAATCCGGATGCAATTCCAAGTACGATACAGTTAATTAAAGATATGGGTTATGAAAGTGTCGGAGTTGTTTACAACTCTGGTGAGTCTAATTCTGTAGCTCAAATTAATGCAGTGAAAGAATATGCAAGTGATAACAATGTTAATGTTGAAGAGGCAGTTGTATCTACAAGTGCAGAAGTAAAACAAGCAACGGAATCTCTTGTAGGGGATGTAGATGCCTTATACATCATTACTGATAATACAGTTGTTTCCGCTTTGGAATCTGTTTTAATCGTTGGACATCAGGAAGATATTCCAGTTTTCGTCGGTGAGTTAGATTCAGTAGAACGTGGTGGTTTCGCTGCTTACGGATTTAGCTACTATGATATTGGCTACGAAGCTGGAGAAAAAACTGTGCAAATTTTAAATGGTGAAAAAGAACCGGGTGAAATTCCTGCTACTTTCCCACAAACTCTACAATTAACGATTAATGAAGAAGCTGCGGAAGAAATGGGAGTTGAACTGACGGACGAACTAAAAGATCTAGCAACAGATATTGTAACGACACAACAAGATTAAAAGGGTGACTAGAAATGATAAACGCACTATATGGCGCTTTGGAGTCAGGTTTAATATACGCGATTATGGCATTAGGAGTTTATTTAACCTTTCGTATATTAGATTTTCCTGATTTAACGGTTGATGGAAGCTTCGTTACCGGTGGAGCTGTGAGTGCAATTATGATTGTGAACGGGCAAGACCCGTTCCTTTCTACTTTAGTCGGTGGTGCTGCAGGTTTCATCGCAGGTTGCTTTACAGGACTATTGCATACGAAAGGAAATATCAATGCACTGCTTTCCGGCATATTAATGATGACTGCTCTATATTCCATTAACTTGAAAATTATGCAAAAGCCAAGCATTCCACTGATGAATCAAGAGACGGTGTTTACCCGAATAGAATCTTGGTGGGCGGCCCTCAATTTGGATGCCCTCATAAGTGCCCCTTTTATGTGGATAGGGGTAGGTGAACATTTACCACGTACGTTTTACGTTATTGGCTCGATGATTATTATTATGTTCATATTTAAGAAACTAATTGATTGGCTCCTTCAAACAGAAGCAGGTTTGGCGTTAAGAGCTACTGGGGACAATCCACGTATGGTGAAAAGCTTCTCAGCCAATACAAATATGTATATTATTATTGGTTTAGGTATTTCTAACGGTTTAGTAGCGATAAGTGGTGGTCTTGTTGTTCAATACAACGGGTTTAGTGATGTGAATTTGGGAATTGGTATGATTATTATCGGGCTTGCTTCTGTTATCATTGGTGAAGGATTGTTCGGTAAAGACAAAATCGTCCGTTTAACGTTGGCGGTGGCATTAGGGGCGATAGTGTATCGATTTATTATTGCAATTGCTTTACGTACAGATTTCTTAGATGCAAGTGATATGAAATTAATTACGGCCATTATCGTTATCGGTGCACTTGTTTTCCCAAAATGGTGGGCCTATATAAAAGAGAAGAAAAAGCGTCAAGCAGCAAGAAAAACATTACGTGAGCAGGAAAAGGGGGTCGATTTCATTGCTTCAACTAAATCAGATTAATAAAGTCTTCTATGAAGGTACCCCAAATGAACGAAAGGCGCTGCAAGGGCTTGCTTTAACCTTAAAAGAAGGGGATTTCGTAACGGTTATTGGAAGTAATGGTGCCGGAAAATCAACGTTACTCAATATTATTGCCGGTGTTTTGTTTCCTGATTACGGTGCTGTGATGGTAGATGGAGACGACGTTTCTTTTAAGCCGGAGCATAGGCGCGCAAAGTGGATTGGTCGGGTATTCCAGGATCCCATGGCTGGAACTGCCCCTCATATGACGATTGAGGAGAATATGGCAATCGCATTTAGTCGTACAAAGAAACGGAACTTGCGAAGAGGGGTAACTTCTAAAAGGCGTAAAGAATTTCAAGAGCATTTAGCCTCTTTAGAGTTAGGATTAGAAAATCGCCTGGGCTCAAAAGTAGGATTGCTTTCTGGAGGAGAGAGGCAAGCGTTGTCTCTTTTAATGGCTACCTTCACAGAACCACGTATTTTGCTTTTAGATGAGCATACGGCCGCCTTAGACCCAGCACGTGCTGAATTAATTACACGACTTACGAAAGAAATGGTTTCGAAGCATAATTTAACAACGCTCATGGTTACACACCAGATGGATCAAGCGATTGAATTAGGGAATCGACTGATCATGATGGATGAAGGGAATATTATTTACGAAGCAGACGAAGAAGAGAAGAAGAAGCTAACAGTAGAAGATTTAATTCAAATCTTTAAAGATGTAAAAGGTAAAGAAATTGCTAGTGACCGGGCGTTACTTTCATAAATTTGCTCACTCCGAGTTTTTCTCATATAGATGACATTGAAGGCGTATGGACATTTCCATACGCCTTCCCCATTATGAAATGTTTTGATGAAATTTTGGTTTTCATTGCAAAAGCTTGCGAAGATTTTCGTTTTAAGCTAATAAAATTATCTTTTTTAAGCATTGTTTTGAAACATTGTCCTATTCTTTAATGCTTTATTCCAAATTTATGAAAAATATGGTATATTATTACTGAAAAATGAATAAGGAAAGGAGATCTTTCATGGAGAACATAAAAAATTATTATGAAATTTCCCCTTTAACGTTAACCATCTTGCCTAAATGGTTAGAAAATGGTGTAGCCGGTTCATTAGTTTTAGAACAGCGTGAGAAATATGTCGTGAATATTCCCCCAAGGACGTTGATTGATCAAGCGTGTAAGTTTTTTGGTTCCAGCCTAAGAGGACGACAAGAAGGGACGAAAGATATTGCTGGCATAACTCATAAATCCCCAATTGCTATAGATCCTCATAGCGGTATGTATTTCTTCCCTACCTCTTCCCCAGTAAAACCAAGTTGCTCTTGGATTGCTCATTCCCATATTGAAAACGTTCAAGAAATGGAACATAACCAATCTAAAATCACTTTTGTTTCTGGACAATCTGTTGTTTATCCTATATCGTACGGTTCTATGATGAACCAAGTTCATAGAACTGCACAATTTCGTTATAAATTTACAGAACGACTGCAAAATCATTGGAATTCTGAAAATGACCTTGTGGCGGAACGCCTACAGACTACTTATAATCCACTAGCAAAATCACCTCAAATGGATCCTCGTTTTTAAAAAAATACTCCATTATTTTATTGGAAATGTAGGAGCAAATTAGCCAATTTCAGTTCTACATGTTTCCTTTACGGTTCGGATAAAGTAAAGGGTACAGGGGGTGAAGGAGTGAAAAATCAAACAGGAAACTGGTTACCATTAGCTGCTTCTGTAGGGATTGGGGTTGCTGCTTACTATAGCATGACAAAAGGACAAGGAATTGGCAAAACTGTTCAGCAATTCCTGCCAATGATTTCCGGTATAAGTAAGGGGCAACAATCTTCACAGCTAACAGGGCAAACAAATAATACTAATACAACTGATACGAAAAACGACGATAACAAAAATCAGTTTGGTACATTCCAAACTACCGACCAACAACAACACCAACAAACAAGTTATCTTCAATAATATAAAAGGACAGTTCTTATAACTGTCCTTTTTTTTTCGAGTATGAACGTGGGCAAGCTGCCTACTCATAAGCTATTGTGATAGCGTAAAGGAGGTAGGCAGATGTTTTATCATATTAAGGAACTTCAACATGAAGCAAAGCCCTCTAGACCAGATCCGGTCTATGCAAAGAAATTGCAAGAAGTGTTAGGTGGACAATTTGGAGAAATTACTGTAATGATGCAATACCTTTTTCAAGGGTTCAACTGTCGTGCTGATTCAAAATACCGAGACCTTCTTTTAGATATTGGTACAGAAGAAATAGCCCATGTTGAAATGTTAGCCACTTTAATTGCTCGACTATTAGACAATGCTCCAGTTAAGGAACAAGAAGAAGCAGCTAAAAATCCTGTCATGGAGGCTGTTTTAGGAGGCATGAATCCTCAACATGCCATTGTAACAGGTTTAGGTGCTACAGCTAAAGACAGTGTAGGATATCCGTGGAATGCTAATTATACAATTGCAAGTGGGAATCTGTTAGCTGATTTCCGTGCAAATTTAAATGCAGAATCACAAGGACGTTTGCAAGTTGTTCGTTTATATGAAATTTCAGACGACCCAGGTGTAAAAGATACATTATCCTTTTTAATAGCACGTGACACTGCCCATCAAAATCAATGGAAAGCCGCAATTGCTGAGTTAGAAAATCGAGAAAAAGATATTGTTGTACCAACAACTTTCCCACGAAAATTAGAAAAGCAGGCGGTTGCATATGACCTTTATAACTTCTCAAGAGGAGATGAAAGTGCAAATGGCCCATGGGCACAAGGTATCGCGCCTGATGGAAAAGGACAATTCCGTTACTATCACTCTCCTCCTGCTTATGGTCCAAAGCCACTATTGATTCCAGCACCGTACTATATCCACGATACAATGCCACCGATGTCAAAGATGTAAATATACCCCCCGAATAACGGGGGGATCAATATATTTCATTTTTTGTTTCGGTTGTAGGCAATGTCGCATTTCGCATAAGCTCATACAGGAGTTCTTGTACCTTCTTCCGAACAGCAGGATTAAAATAACGTTTTTCTTCCTCATATCCATTCGCTAAGAAAAGATATGTGGAAAACGTATCATTTTTATGGACAAAAATCACCTGTAAATTGTTTTCTTTCATCTTTCTTTGTAGTATTTTACGTTCAGAACGAGCCTCATGTATCATCCTGCGAAGCAGCTCCAAATATGGTTCTTTTATTTTAAAGTCTCCCGTTTCGATTGTTTCGAGATCTTTTTCGAGAACTAATATTGTCATGGAAAGAAACAAAAATCTTGATGAAATGAGAAAATCCTGTTCTTTAATATAGCGCATTTGCTTCCCCCCAGTAATTGAAAAAATAAGGAACATATGTTCTATTATATACAAAAAATGAATAAAGTAAAACGAAAAAAGTGTGACTAATGTGATCGATGTCGAGAGAGGATAAAAATGTACAGAAAGGCATAGGCAAGACACGAATTTTTATTTATACTTTACTATAGTATAGCTTGGTAATAGTTAGTAATTAGTAATTACTGTCTTAAATTGCCGGGTTATTGAGGAGTGCATATGGGATACGAGACAAGTTAGGAGAAAAACATATGTCATTACAAGTGAACAGTTTTTCTGATTTTAAACAAATTATTGAAAATGACCAATTAGATGCTTATGTCATGCAGCTTCTTGATAGCTATGAAAAGTTAGGTCCACTGCCAGGTATTTTATTACCTTTATTGGAGGCACTTCTACCTTTTTTACCTTTAATTGTTTTCGTTCTGGCCAATTCCATGGCTTATGGTTTGTTTGAAGGGTTCTTATATTCATGGCTAGGTTCAGTATTAGGCGCAATTATTGTGTTTTTTATCATTAGAAGATTGGGTGAAACAAAGTTCTTTCGATTTATTCGAAACCATAAACAAGTACAAAAGGTAACATTTTGGTTTGAAAAACATGGATTCGGACCTTTATTTATTTTATTATGTTTTCCTTTTTCACCATCAGCCATCATCAATACAGTAGCTGCCTTATCAAGAATAAAATTTCAACAATTCATCCTAGCGGTTGTCCTCGGTAAAGCGGTGATGATTTTTACAATCGCTTATGTAGGCGCAAGTATTAAATCGTTTGCCACACAACCGGTGAAATCAATTGTAGTCGGGATATGTATCTTGTTGTTTTGGATGGTCGGTAAAATTATTGAAAAAAGGTTACAACAAAAATCGAATAACGCAAATGAAAATTGACCCGTCTTGAGCAAGACGGGTTTTAATGTGAGATCAGTCTCTTCTCTTGCTTTCGAAGAAGACGAATAAGTTGAGCAAGACATATGAACATAAGGAAAATGGTTGCTAAAATAAGAGGAAAAGGTATAAAAGGGGAAACAATACTTCCGAAACTTGCACCAGTTAAAAGAGTAAATGAATATAGTGAAATTGCTCTACCTTTAGCTGATGGTGCAAATCTTCCGACAAGGATAACAACCATAGGTATCGTTAAGGACGTTGAAGCAATCATAGATATGGAAGCAACCGTAATTGTCCATGCGTGTAAATGAATCATTGGAAACATAAATCCGAATGCCATAAGGAGCAAGCTATAAATGAGTACTTGGATAGCTCCGTAACGATCGACAAGCTGACGTGCAAAAAAGGCGGGGACTATGCCTACAAGGCTGACCATTCGAAATGTTTGCAAGGTGTAAGAAAATAATTGTTCATGAAGGACTAAATATAATTCTAAACCACTATAAAATAACATGATCGTAAACAGCAGGAAAAAGGCGGTAATATACAATTTTTGTAATGGTGAAAATCGAATTAATGTTACAATATGTTTAAGTAATCGAGCATTCGGTTGAGTTTTTTTGTCGGAGTGCTGAAGAGTAAGAAACAAAGAAATTAAGCAAATTACGTAGAAAATCGCAAACATATAAAACACGGACGAAAACGTATATTGAAACGCAAAATAAGCAGATATGATTTGCCCGAAGATTCCAGCAAAAAGAAATCCTGTATTTAATAAGGCAATAGATACCGTTTGAAGGGATTTTGAATAAAATCGAAAAATATAACTAAACGCTGCAGGAGCAAAGCTTGCAGCAAAAAAACCTTGTAACGTTCTGCATACAAGAAGGAGCGTATACTGCATTTTTACAAAAGTAGTGGCAAAGGTGATAACTGATAAAATGAGCATCCCTATTAGTAGGATGGACCGCTCATTATATTTGTCTGTACAGATGCCAAAAATGAGTAACCCAAAGGCATACGTAAACACGAAACAAAAACTAGCTAGCGATGTAGATTGTAGTGAAACTGCGAATTGATCTGCAATCATATGCTGAAGTGGCAGCATCGTATAAATATTGCTCGCAATAAAAATTCCACAAATGATGAGAACGGAACAACTAATGGCGGACTTCTTTAACATAGGAATGCCCCCTTATTGCCCAACTATTGATAATTTATGCGGATTGAAAACGTTTCGTTCAAAAGAGGGAGGATTATATTTGTATGACATTACGTTTCGTATTAGGTAGGTCCGGGACCGAAAAAGGGGAGTTTTGCCTTCAAGAAATTGAACAAAAGTTAAAAGGAAATCCTGAAGGCAAACCTATTCTTTACATCGTGCCGGACCAGATGACCTTTCAGCAAGAATATCGTTTACTAAAGCGTGGGATTGATGGGACAATTCGTGCGCAAGTGTTTAGTTTTTCCCGTTTGGCATGGAGAGTGTTTCAGGAAACAGGTGGAGGTACGAAGAAATTTATTACATCTACCGGTATTCAAATGATGCTAAGAAAAATAACAGAAGAGCGGGACGGGGAATGGAAAGTCTTCCAAAAGGCGATGGAAAAGCAAGGGTTCATGGAACAACTTGAGAGTATGATTACAGAATTTAAGAGATATCGTATTACTCCAGAAGATCTTATGACGTTTACAAATGAGTTAGGCCAATATGTTCATCAGCACGAACATGAAAAGACATTGCAACATAAGCTGACAGATCTTGCCTACATTTATGAACAATTAATAGCCGCTTTGAGAGAACATTATATTGATAGTGAAGATCAACTCGATTTACTGGCGAGGAAAATAGAAGAGGCATCTTTCTTGAATGGAGCTGAAGTATATTTAGATGGGTTTTATCGATTTACTCCTCAAGAACTAATGGTAATTGAAGCATTGATAAAGAAGGTGGATCATGTAACGATTACGCTAACTCATGACTTGCAGCACACCGATAGTGCTGACGAACTTGATTTATTTTATCAAACAAAACAAACGTACCAACAGATACTAGAAGTAGCCGAGCATCTTCAAGTACAACAAGAAGAACCAATTGTCTTGAAACCCGAAAAGTCCCGGTTTATGGACAAGCCATATTTTGCCCATTTGGAGAAGCATTTTGATGAGCACCCTACGAAAGTTTACGACAGTGAGGCACCTATAAAACTTGCGCAAGCAGTTCACCCAAGAGCGGAAGTGGAAGGTGTCGCACAGGAAGTTTTACGTTTAGTACGTGATGAAGGTTATCGATACAAGGACATGGCTATATTAATTCGTAATGCTGATGTGTATCACGACGTTATACAAGCCATTTTCACAGATTACGAGATTCCAGTCTTTTTAGATGAGAAGCGAACGATGTTAAACCATCCTCTCATCGAGTTGATCCGTTCGATATTGGATGTGATCGAGGGAAACTGGCGTTACGATGCTGTGTTCCGTGTATTAAAAACCGATTTCATTCCAAAAACAGATTATGATCACCCATTAGATCAGGAAGCTGTTGATGAGTTAGAAAACTATGTTTTAGAATACGGCATCCGAACCAGGGAGAAATGGATGAATGAAAAAACGTGGATTTATCGACGTTTTCGTGGCTTTGATGCTGGGGGGCAAACAAGTAAGGAGAAGGAAAAGGAAGAACGAATTAATCGTTTGCGCCGACAAGTAGTAGCAGCTCTAGGCCCTTTTGATGACAAACTTCGTAAAGAGGGAACTGTAAAAGAAAAATGTGCAACGATATTCCGTTGGTTAGAACAATTAGGCGTCCCTGAAACATTAGAACAGTGGCGTAATCAATATGATGAGTCAGGAGAGATTGAAAGAGCAAGAGAACAAGAGCAAGTATGGGATGCTGTTATCCAACTGTTTGACGAAATGGTTGAAATGTTAGGCGAAGAAGACATGACGCTATCAGTATTTCGTACGACATTGGAAACAGGTTTTGAATCATTAAATTTTGCTCATGTTCCTCCAAGTATGGACCATGCAATTGTCGCTAGTGTGGATCGTTCTCGTATTTCTAATGTAAAATGTGCCTTCTTACTAGGTGTAAATGAAGGGGTTTGGCCGCAGAAGCCAACAGTCGATGGCATGATCTCTGATGAAGAGCGCTCATTGTTATTAGAGAATGGCATCTCTCTAGCTGATGGGGGCAATCGTCAACTCCTTGATGATCGGTTTTACGTATATTTAGCGTTTACTACACCATCAGATTATTTATGGATCAGCTACCCGCTAAGTGATGAAGAAGGAAAAGCGAAAACACCGTCTCCTTTAATAAATCGAATAAAAGAAATGTTTCCGAAAGTTGAGGAAACATTATTACTTGAGGATGAAGATGAGCAAAATCCATACCGTTTTATTACAGTCCCACAAAAGGCCCGATCGATTTTAACGAACCAGCTAGCTAAGCATTTACGAGGCTATCCGATACACGATGTGTATTGGGACGTCCTTAAATGGTTTATAGAAAACGAACCTGCTGAAGGTGAATCGAAGCGGGTTATGATGAGTCTGTTTTATGAGAACAAGCCAACTCTCTTAACAGCTGATACAGCAAAGAAGGTTTACCCTGAATTAGTGCAAACAAGTGTGTCCCGTTTAGAGACGTACTACAAATGTGGATATCAATATTTCGCTAAATATACACTAGGCCTACAAGATAGACAAATTTATAAATTGGACGCCCCAGATATTGGTTCACTGTTCCATGAAGCCTTGAAAAAAATTACCGAATGGTTATTACAAGATGGGAAAACATTTAAAGATTTAACGAAAAAAGAAATATACCATTATGCGAAACAGGCAATTGAACAATTGTCGCCAATATTACAACATCAAATTTTATTTAGCTCAAATCGTTATCAATATATTTTACGCAAGTTAGAAAAGGTCGTCGTTCGTGCTGCAAATATTTTAGCAGAACAGGCGAAGCGATCTGATTTCTCCCCTGCTGGAATTGAATTAGGGTTCGGGCAAAAGGAACAGCTTCCGCCGTTGTACTTGGACTTACCCGATGGATACAAATTAGAATTGCGGGGACGAATTGACCGTGTTGATAAAGCGGAAATTGGTGATGATGTTTATTTGCGCATTATTGATTACAAATCTAGCGCCAAAGATTTAAACCTCTTAGAAGTGTACTATGGATTATCATTACAAATGCTTGCTTATTTAGATGTGGTACTGACGAATGCAGAGAAATGGATCGGAAAATCAGCAAGTCCTGCTGGAGTTCTTTATTTTCATGTTCATGATCCGCTTATTTCAGAGCCAAAGTCCTTTAACATGAGTGATATTGAAGATGAAATGTTTAAGAAGTTTAAGATGAAGGGCTTACTGTTAGAAGATGAAAATATAGTGAAAAAAATGGACATGGACCTTGCAACTGGTGCGAGCGATATTGTTCCAGTAGGGCTGAAGAAAGATGGTAGTTTCAGAAAAGGATCCAAAACGATTGAACAAGCCCTATTTAATCGGTTAAACCAATATGTACGTCAATTAATGACCTCTGCTGGTACAGAAATTGTCAATGGGAAAGTAGACTTAAACCCGTTTCAGCAAGATCAACAGACTGCATGTACGTTTTGTTCATTCAAGTCCTTATGCCAATTCGATGCAACGTTAGAAGAAAACGAGTTTCGGATATTGAAAAAACGAGAAGATGAAGACATTTTACAAGAATTAGAAGAAAAGGAGGGAGGGGGATCACATGAAATGGACTAAGGAACAGGAGCGGGCTATTTACACGGAAGGGACCGATGTACTTGTAGCTGCCGCAGCAGGGTCTGGAAAAACAGCAGTCTTAGTAGAGCGGATTATCCAAAAGTTATTAAAAAAGGAAAATCCATTGAACATTGATGAACTATTGGTTGTAACTTTCACAAATGCAGCTGCACAAGAGATGCGTCATCGAATTGGTGCTGCACTGGAATCGGCATTGAAAGAACATCCATCATCGGCACATTTAAAGAAGCAACTATCACTATTACAAAGGGCTAGTATATCCACCCTTCACTCCTTTTGTATGGAGGTCATAAGAAAATATAGTTATCAACTTGATATTGACCCGCATTTTCGAATTGCCGATGATGTGGAGGCGGATTTAATCCGCCAAGAAGTACTTGAAGAGTTATTTGAGGAATGGTATGGCAAAGAGGGAGAAGAACAAGAACAGTTTTTCGCAATTGTCGATCGCTTTTCAAGCGATCGAAGTGATATGGAAGTAGAAGAGCTGTTGTTAAAACTTTATGATTTTGCGATGCAAAACCCTTCACCAGAGCAATGGCTCTCCGAAATGACTGAAATGTACAATGTAACGCCTGATACACGAGAAGATGATTTAGCCTGGATGCCTATTATGAAAAAGGATGTACAGCGTCAATTGCAAGCCATGATTGCTGAAGCCAACCAAGCCTTAGATATAACGAGAGAGTCAGATGGTCCATATCATTATGCTGATGCAATTGACGCTGATATTGATAAGTTTGAGCGTGCGGCACAATTATTAACAGAAGGATGGGAATCTTTGTATACCTTTTTCCACGAAAATAGTAAGTTTACCACTCTTTCACGAAAAAAGGTAGAATGCAACACGAGTAAACAAGAACGTGTCAAAGACATTCGTAAAAGGTATAAGAAGAGATGGGAAGATTTACAGAAACAATGGTTTTCCCGTTCATTAACATACTATTTACAAGATTTACAACAGCTCCATCCGGTTATGAAACAGTTATCCAAGTTAGTAGTAGAGTTTCACGAGCGATATCGTTCAAAGAAAAAGGAACAAGCTATCGTTGATTTTGCCGATCTCGAGCACTATTGTTTAAATATCTTACTTGATTCATCATCGACTGCATCTGAAAATATACCATCATCTGTAGCGACACAGTATCAGCAGCAGTTTCGAGAAATTTTAGTTGATGAATATCAAGATACGAACCTCGTTCAGGAAACCATACTTCAGTTAATTACAGCTGGAGAAGATGGTGGAGACTTATTTATGGTTGGAGATGTGAAACAAAGTATTTACCGATTCCGCCATGCCGAACCGACCCTTTTTATTACAAAATATAAACGGTTTGCCCATGATGATAATGATAATGTTCGCATTGATTTATCAAGGAACTTCCGAAGCCGACACCAAGTTTTATCGGCAACGAATTATATTTTCCGGCAAATATTGGACGAGGAAGTAGGAGAAATCCAATATGATGAGGATGCCGAACTAATCTTTAGCAACCAGATTTATGAAGATCTTGTTACGAATAACACTGAAGCGGAATTACTCATCATCGATAACAACGACGATGACAAAATTGACCAAAATGAAGACGGAGAAGATTTTCGTGACTTACAAAAGGCACAAATCGAAGCAAGGGCTTATGCAGAAAAAATCAAGCAGTGGATCGGACAAAAAGATGACCAGCCGCTACAAGTGATTGATAAACAAACGGAACAGCTTCGCAATGTACAATTTCGGGATATTGTTATCCTCATGAGATCGATGACGTGGGCACCGACAATAGTTGAAGAGTTAAAGCAGCAAGGGATCCCTGTTTATGCAGAACTGTCAACAGGTTACTTTGAGGCAATTGAAGTAAAGGTCATGATCAGTCTGTTGAAAGTTATTGATAATCCGCAACAAGATATTCCTTTAGCATCTGTCCTTCGCTCACCAATTGTCGGTCTTGATGAAGACGCATTAGCGAAAATACGGTTAGCAGCCCCAAAAGAGAGCTATTATGTTGCGTTGAAATCTTACCAACGTAGAGGTGAGAGTGAAAAATTAAGACATGCCGTAGATCGCTTTCTGATGAAGCTGGAGACGTGGAGAACAAGGGCGCGACAAGGATCACTTTCTGAGCTTATTTGGGATATTTACCGTGAAACAGGATATTACGATTTCGTAGGTGGTATACCTGGAGGGAGACAACGACAAGCGAATTTACGTGCTTTATATGACCGAGCACGCTCCTATGAATCCACTTCGTTTAGAGGGCTTTTCCGGTTCTTACGTTTTGTTGAAAGGATGGAAGAGCGTGGCGAAGACTTAGGTGCTGCACGTGCTTTAGGGGAGCAGGAAGATGTTGTACGGATTATGACGATTCATAAAAGTAAAGGACTTGAGTTTCCGGTTGTGATCGTAGGTGGTATGGACAAGGAATTTAACCAGCAAGATTTACGAGGTAAATATTTGCTTCATAAAGACCTAGGTGCAGGTGTTAAGTTTGTAGACCCTGAAAAACGGATTATGTATTCAACTTTACCGTTTAATGCTTTAAAGGTCGCTAAACAACGGGAAATGTTAGCTGAAGAAATGCGTGTGTTATATGTCGCACTGACGAGAGCAAAGGAAAAACTGTTTATGGTTGGTGTAGTAAATGATATTGAAAAGAGAAAGAAGAAATGGCAGCTCATTATAGATCATAAAGATTGGGTGCTACCTGCCTACTTTCGTCTTGATACGCTTTCCTACCTTAATTGGGTTGCACCAGCGATATTACGCCACGAATCTGGTTCTGCTTTACGGGAAAATGACCATGACATAAATGTAGCTAGTGCAATATGGGAGGACAGGTCAGCTTGGAAAGTGACGATTGAACACGCTGTAACGTTTACAGATCCTGACACTATCACGAAAGAACGTAAGGAAGATTTAGAAACATCTATTAAGGAGTGGCAATCACCTGATCAAAAAGGCCCGTTTTATGATGAAGTTGATCAACGGTTTACTTTTCAGTATCCTTTTGCCAAAGCAGCTCACTATCGCGCAAAACAAACGGTAACGGAGTTGAAACGACAACGGGAGATGAAGGATGAATATAGCAGTGATCAGTTGGTAAAACAGTTTCGTCGTCCAATTGTGAAGCGACCCCGCTTTATGCAGGAGGAAAAAAAGTTAACTGCTGCAGAAAAGGGAAGTGCGATGCATACAGTTATGCAACATATACCACTAACCAAAACATATACGAGGGACGAAGTAGTAGATTATGTTGATCAATTAGTTCACCGTGAATTACTTACAAAAGATGAAGCAACAGTTATAGATATTCAAGCTATTGTTTCCTTTTTTAAGACGGATATGGGTAAGATGATTCTGTCTGCTTCAGAAGTACAACGGGAAGTACCGTTTAGTTTGGGATTACCGGCTAATGAAGTCTACCCCGATTGGCAAGAAGATTATACAGACGAAAAAGTGCTGCTTCAAGGTGTGATTGATTGTCTAATACCGACGGAAAAAGGGTACATCTTGTTAGATTATAAAACGGATTCACTTCCCGAGGAATTGACAGAAGAGAATATTGTTTCATTAAAAAAACGTTATGAACTCCAACTAACTTTGTATAAAAGGGCAGTGGAGAATATATTACAAAAACCCGTCCAACAGGCATATTTATACTTTTTTGATAAGTCATATTTGTTGAAAGTAATCGGCTAACCAAACGCACAAAAAAGGGGAACTAATGTATAGTTCCTCTTTTTTATGCATTTCCAGCGCTGTTTGAATCTTGGAAATCTGGGTCAAACGGGTTCGTTGTACTGATAAAGTTGTTCGTACAGATAAAATCACCAGTACTAAATGATCCAGAACCTGAGTTTGTTTTTGCTGTACTTTTCGGTGATACGTAAAATGAATCACCAAAGTTTACAACACCACTATCATTACTATTAATTTTTACCGGTCCAACCATTGAGGGCATTTCGTATACACCTACTTTATAAAAGAGTTCATTCATTTATTAAATTATGCTTCAGAATTGGAAGTGTTCGATACCTTTTCTTGAATGATGCGAATGTGCTTCGTTTTTGCACGTGCATCTACTTCACCTAAGGAACCAATTTGTACAATAGAAGAACCAGCAACACCCTCAAAGTCTAGAGAGCGTACATGTATGCTTCGATTATGATGAATAAATCGCGCGTATACCCCTGGTACATCTACAATTTCTGGGAACGGCCTTGAAAAAATAGGATATTGGGATAATGGAAATGCATCTGTTTGATAAACCGCCCCTTCTTTTTGAACGGCTAGTGCATCTATGTTAGGTGTTGCATGTTTGCCATCCCCAATTTGAAAGATTGAGCTTTCACTAATTGAGTTGATATAGATGTGGTCTACTTTAGAATTTCGTTTCATGTTATCTCCTTCTTAAAGGAACATTCGATGTCACTACATAAGATTCAGGAGGTGTATCATACATTGAAGATAGTTTAACTTTATTCATATCTCCCACTAAAAACAGGGAGGATGATGATACACCTGTAATTCGAACATGGTCAACATGTAAACCGTAATTATGAACAGTAAAATTCATGATGCTTCTCCTCCATTATTTTCAATAAATGTTTTAACAGATTGAATAATCTCTTGTCTTACTTCTTCTAAAATCATGTCCCGTGTTTTATCATCAACTAAACCGTTATGCTGTGAAAGATAATATTGAACCCGTTCTGGCAATTGATGATAAATATCTTGTAATATCATTTTTTGCAATCCTGGTGGGGTAGCACGATTCTGTTCTTTAACAATTTCATCAATGATGGCCGGGAGCTCCTGTCGAAGGAACGGATCCATTTGTTGGACTAGATCTTGCACGATTGGGGAAGGTGGTTGGGTAGATTGATTGGTTTCACTCGGTATCGAAATATCCTCTGGTGTAGAAATTCCTTGTGGTGAAAGTCCAATATTTAATGTTCCTTCTAATGTTTCAACCTTTAATTGGTCGAAATGATATTCGATTTTTTCAATATTTGTCGTCGGCCTATCTTGTAATGAAGCTACCTGTTCCTCAAGTTGCTTTACGAGTTGTCTTAACTGCAGAATCTCATGTTGTTGTTGCTGAATTGTATTCCCCAAGGATGCAAAATACGCATTCCATTCGTTGTAGTACATACCCCGATCCCTCCCGTTAATGGGCGTATATCTATATTATGTTATGTGGATGAATCATTATTGTGATTGCGTCGGAGGGGCAAGGGGAACCATTGGTTGGTAATCCATAGGTTCTGCTGGTTCAGCGAGTTCGGTATAGTCACCTGTATTATATAACTGGGATAACGACTGAATGGAACCAGAGCTGCCAATTTGTAGAACTGAGGAATTAGTGACCGAATTGACCTTTAAAAATTGGATGGAAATGTTTTGATATATTGTGTAATTCATAATTAATTGCCCCCCTATGCGTTAGCTGAAATGGAGGAATCGATTCTGTCTTTATCTAATACGTGTGTGTAGGAATGACCTAAATTGATTCTAATTCCATCCCCAGTGTTAAATGAACCGCCACCTGCAAATGTTTTCGCTGTACTATAAGGTGCCATTGAATAGACGTCACCTATATGGAAAATTGCTGAAGATGCAATACTATTAATTTTCACGGCTCCTACAAAGGCTGGCATCGTCTTTTTCCTCCTTTATATATCATCCTATGTTTAGGCTAAACATATGTTCAAAGTATTAAAAACACATGACGACCATATTCGATTCAAGTAAAATAAAGAAAATAAGGAGAGGATTAGATGAATGGTCATAAACCTATACGTGAAGAAGATCGTTTAAACTGGATAGATGCTGTTAGAGGTTTCGCCTTATTTGGTATTCTCATGGTAAATGTTCCAGCATTTCATGCGCCATTTTTTCTCTATGGAGGAGAAGAAGTGTATTGGAATGCCCCAATTGATAAAACGATACAAGTTATTATCGATATTTTTTTTCAAGCAAGCTTTTATACTCTCTTTTCATTATTGTTCGGTTTTGGTTTACAAATGATGAGGGAAAGAGCAGCTGATCGTGCGAATTATGTTTCAGTCGTGATTGTAAGACGATTGTTCATCCTAATTGGGCTTGGCATTTCTCACTCTTTTTTACTTTGGCATGGGGACATCTTACTCAGTTACGGCATTATAGGCTTTTTATTATTATTCTTTTTTAAGCGGAATGTGAAGACGATTTATATATGGGGATTGGCGCTCATAGTCATACCGAGTGTTGTTGTTACATGGCTACTATACTCGGTTCGCAATCACTTAGATTTTGTGAACAATGATATGATTCAACAAGCTTTTGAACGATATCAATCAAGTTCGATTACGACCGTATTAGCACAAAATTATGAAGATTGGTTATATGTGAATGATGGAATGGGGTATATCTTTTTAATGTTAGCAGTATTGCCGATGTTTTTAATTGGGATATTTATTTGGCGAAAAGGATGGCTCCATGATGTCATAAAACATAAGGTTACTTTGCAATATCTTTGTATTACCTCGTTTGTCATTGCATTGCTATTTAAAGCAGGTCCATATTTATTAGGAAATCCTTCATGGCTAGGATATATTCAAGATCATATTGGTGGTGCTGCATCAAGTGTGTTTTACTTAACTAGCATTACATTACTATACCAAAATAGGCTATGGCAACGGCTATTAGTCATGTTTACATATGTCGGTCGATTGTCCTTAACGAATTATGTTTCCCAGTCTATCATTTGTTTCTTCTTGTTTTACGGACCTGGTCTCGGTTTGTACGGACAGGTAAGGCCAATTGGAAGCGTGATCATTGTATTCGTTATTTTCATATTTCAAGTCATCTTAAGCAAATGGTGGTTAACGTATTTTCACTTTGGGCCACTGGAATGGTTATGGCGAACGTTAACTTATGGCCAAAAACAATCTTTTAAACGTAAGAAACAAAAAACGTAGACTGCCGTCTACGTTTTTTCGTTATAGTACTTCTTTAATTTTTTGCAGTGCCCAATCAAGGTCATCCTTTTCAATCACAAGCGGGGGTGCGAAACGGATGACATTTTCGTGCGTTTCTTTACACAATAATCCTTTTTCTTTTAACTGTTCACAATACTTGCGGGCAGATTCATTTAACTCAACTCCAATAAACAAACCTCTACCACGAATCTCTTTTATGACTGGATTATCAATTTTACGTAATTCGTCTAACATGTAGTTTCCAAGTTCCAGGGAACGTTCATGGAGTTTCTCTTCCTCTAAAACTTCTAATGACGCAAGAGATACAGCACTAGCTAGTGGATTTCCACCGAACGTTGACCCATGTGAACCAGGATTAAATACACCTAAAATGTCATCATTGGCAACAACACAAGAAATTGGAAATACCCCGCCACCAAGTGCTTTTCCTAATATCAATACGTCGGGAGTTACATCTTCCCATTCACATGCAAACATTTTTCCACTGCGTGCTAAGCCAGCTTGAATTTCATCGGCAATAAAGAGGACGTTTTGTTCTTTACATACGTCTGCAGCCTCTTTTAAAAATCCTTCTGGAGGTATAATAATTCCAGCTTCCCCCTGAATTGGTTCTAATAGAAAAGCGGCTGTATTTTCGTTAATCGCTTCTTTTAAGGCATCTACATCACCGTAAGGAATTAATTTTATCCCTGGTAAAAGGGGGCCAAATCCTCTTTGATACTCTTCTTCTGATGAAAGGGATACTGCAGTCATCGTACGGCCGTGGAAATTACCTACACATGCGATGATTTCCGCTTTGTTGTCTTCAACTCCTTTTACATCATAAGCCCAACGACGTGCAGCTTTAATGGCTGTTTCTACAGCTTCAGCACCGGTGTTCATCGGTAAAGCCATGTTTTTCCCTGTCATTTGACAAATTTTTTCATACCAAGGACCAAGTTGATCGTTATGGAATGCTCGTGAAGTGAGGGTAACCCGATCGGCCTGTTCCTTTAAAGCATTTATAATTTTCGGGTGACGGTGGCCTTGGTTTACAGCAGAGTATGCGCTTAACATATCCATGTAGCGATTCCCTTCAGGGTCCTCTACCCAAACTCCTTCTGCTTTTGAAACAACAATAGGCAGTGGTAAATAATTTTTTGCACCGAATTTTTCAGTCTGTTCAATTACATGTCGACTTGAAGTTGCCATTTTATCCCTCCATAGTTAGTTAGTACTAAATATTATTATAACAGTTCCTCTACTATGTTGTATTTAGTCTATTAGTTTTGTTTCACAGCAGTATGAAAACGTGTTAATATGTAAATGAGTTTTTAACAATAGGAGGATATGTAGATGACACACTTACATATAACGTCATGGGTTCTAGCGTTAATATTATTTGCTGTTATTTTCTCTTTGACTAACAAAGGGAAGGAAAAACCAGCAAAGATTTTGCAAATGGTTTTAAGGCTTGTTTATTTACTAATCTTATTTTCTGGTATTTTACTTTTCACCTACTATGAAAACATCAGTGGAGAGCTTGTTATTAAAATGATTGCGGGTTTCTGGGTAATCTTTAGTATGGAAATGATTACAGTTAAGCGGAAACGTGGCTTACCTGCAAAAGCATGGTGGATCCAGTGGGGCATTGTTTTGTTTATCGCTCTAGTACTTGGCTTCGGCCGTTTACCATTCGGTGTTAAATTATTTTAAACTGTATGAAAATAAGAAAAAACCTAAACCTGGGATAAAGCCAGGTTTAGGTTTTTTAATGTATAACGTAAACAGGAGAAGTCCTTTTACTATGTAATTGATCATACAAACGTTGAAATTCGTTTGATGCAATTGCCCCTTGCTCATATTTTTCATGACAAAATTTTACTAGCTCATTCGGAGAGGCTGGCCATTCGTTTCGTTCCTGTTCGTACAGACGAATTAAATCACTTAAACGCATTAGTTTGTACCTCCTTATTGTCGATGGTTTGATCGTAACATATATCAAGCCATTGCGGACGGTTATTCAGCCAATTTCTTACTGCTAATTTGTGGCAGACTGACCTGAAAATAACCGTTGACGAAAAAAAGTACAGTTGCGTAGAATCGATACTTTAAAATATCTAAGTACGGGTAAATTACTCATATAGGTCATTTAAGAAAAATATTGCTAAGGCGCCAGGACCTGCGTGCGCTCCAATTGCGGAACCAACATCATGAATAGCAATTTCCTGAGGGTTAAGGGTATCTTGAATTAATGATTCAAGTTTTTTTACACTATCAGGAGCATCGGCGTGACCTATAATGACGGTTTGTTTCGATATTTCTTTTGCACGTTCGCCTGTAATTTCCACCATTCGTTTATACACTTTTTTCGTTCCACGAATTTTTTCATGTGGGATAAGTTTTCCCTCTTCAATAATTAAGATTGGCTTAATATTTAGTAATCCGCCAACTATTGCAGACGTTCGACTCAAGCGACCACCGCGGAGTAAGTATTCTAAATTATCAACGGTCACGATATGCTCCATATGGTTGGCATAAAATTCAGCCGCTTTTACAATTTCATCCATTGAAGCACCTTGTTTTGCAAGTTCGGCAGCTTTTAAGACAATAAACCCTAATCCCATTGAAGCGCTTTTTGAATCCACAAGGTGAATCTGTGCATTAGGATGGGATTCTAATATTTGCTGTCTAGCAATTGTCGCACTTTGAAATGTTCCAGATAGTTGCGATGAAAATCCGATGTACAAGCATGGAAGCCCTCTTTCCACATAGGTAGAGAACGTTTTCATAAACGCTTCTGGAGATGGTTGAGAAGTTTTTGGGACAGCACCTTCTCTCATAGCGTCATATACACTTTTTGATTCAATGGTGACACCGTCTTCATAATCTTTTTCATTTAAATGGACGTTTAAAGGTACCATGTCGATTTCATATTCGCTATAATAGGACTTTGGTAAGTCAGCACCACTATCTGTAATGATTTTAATACTCATGTTTATCACCTACTTAAAAAATTTTAAAATTAACAAAAGCATTTTATACCATCGAGTATAGCATAAAAAGGAGGACACTATGTTTTTATTTGAAGCGAAACGCTTTGCGATTGTCATATTTGGTGCATTGTTGAATGCAGTTTCATTAAATTTATTTTTGATTGAGGCAAATGTTTATGCGAGTGGCTTTACAGGAATAGCCCAGCTTACTTCGAGTATATTTAAGGACTTTTTAAATATTGATTTATCTACTGGTATACTCCTATTTTTACTAAATATACCTGTTATTATATTAGGATGGAAAAAAGTCGGAAAAGGATTTACGATTTACAGTTTAATATCTGTAGCAGCTACAACTTTATTTTTGGAGACGATACCGCTGGTAAAGTTAGCGGACGATATTTTACTGAACGCAGTATTTGGTGGTGTGATTGCAGCAGTAGGTATAGGCTTAACGTTAAAATGGGGTGCCTCAACAGGTGGAATGGACATCGTGGCTATGGTGTTATCTCGCATGAAAGACCGACCAATCGGATTATATTTCCTTGTCATGAATGGATTTATCATTTTTATGGCAGGATGGTTATATGACCCAGAAAAAGCCTTGTATACGATGGTTACATTATATGTTCTTACACGAGTGATTGATGCACTCCATACACGTCATGAAAAATTAACAGCAATGATTATTACAACGAAAGCAGACGATTTAGTAACAGCTATACAATCGAATATGGTACGTGGGATAACAACAATTCCTGCGAAAGGTGCTTTTACAAAAGAAGAAAAGGATATGCTCATTATGGTCATTACAAGGTATGAGCTTTACGATTTAGAAAAAATTATTACTGAAGTAGATCCGAATGCCTTTACGAATATTGTACAAACGACTGGTATATTTGGTTTCTTTCGTAGAGAAGATGAAAAGATCGTGTAACGTTTGTTTTTGCAACTCGACTAACATACTAAGAAAAGACCAATAGCCAAAAAGGAAGTGAACGATTTGGTAAAGCGAATAATATTTCCTGTAGCGTTTAGCCTAGTTATGTTAGTTTCTTGTGGACAATCTTCTGGTTCAAATGCAGAAGATGAATTACAAGGAAGCAATGGAGGAGGAGATTCTATCGGGCAAAAGAAAGATGGCCAGCAAGTAGATATCACGTCATTGTTAGAGGAGTTAGAACTTACCGTTAATACAGAGAAAACTGCTGATAGTGTGACATTTCAACTTACGCTGACGAATTCAGGTAACCAAGATGTCGAACTAACCTTTAGTTCTGGGCAACAATACGAAATCGTTGTAGAAAATGAACAAGGGGCCGAAGTGTACAAATACTCTCACGGAAAAGCTTTCACTGAAGCGTTAATCAACAAACAAATTGGCGCCGGTGAATCAGAAACATGGGAGGAAACGTGGAACTTAAAGGACAATGAGGGGAATAAGGTAGAAGCAGGGAACTATACTGTGCTTGTAACTTTACTCCCTGCTCAACTAAATCAACAAGTCATTGAAGGTACCCCATTTGTTCAAAACGTCAATATTACATTACCTTAAGTTCTGAATGTAGAACATAACTCTAAAGGAAAGCCCCTTCAAATTGGTCATATTGACCTGACTTTGGAGGGGCTGTCTTTTTTATGATGGGTTGCACCTTTCTTGGAAGGAGGTTCCTCGATTACGGATAACATAAAGATCATACAAATAATACAAAAGGTTCCGATCCATTGGAACTTACCAAATGGTTCATGGAGCCAAAAAACGGTTGTCGCAACTGCTGATAATGGTTCTAAACTACCGAGTAAGCTTGTTTCTTTCGCTGATAGGCTTTGTAAACTTTCAATATAAAACCAGAAGGCAATCATTGTACCGAATACAATAACAAATATTAAATAAAGGAACTGTTCAATAGATACGGTTGTCACAGTCACCTGCCATGGAGGATGGATAATACTTAAGGCGACGCCACCAATAATCATGGCCCAGCCAACAATAACAAGAGAGTCGTATTGTTTTAATAAAGGTATTGCATATAACGTATAAAACGCCAATGCGACACCGGATAATACCCCCCAAATCATAGCCGGAATCGGGACAAATAAAGAAGAAAATGACCCATTAGTCAGTAAGAAAAAGCATCCAGTTACCGCAAGGGTTGCGCTAAAGAAATCTCTTTTTGTCAATATCGTTTGTTTTCGTATAAGTAAGTACACCATAATCATTACAGGGGCTAAATATTGTAATAACGTAGCGACGGCTGCATTTCCGTAATTAATGGATGCCATGTATGTGTATTGAACTGCAAGCATACCTATTATCCCGAAAATGATTAATTGGACAGCCACTTTTCTGTTTTTTAAGACAGCCGTGATTTGTGATCGATCCTTATAAACATATTGAACGGTTAATAGTAAAATTCCAGCTATTAATAATCTTGTTGTGACAAGCCAGTTAACGTTCACACCAAATTGTTGAAATAATTTTTGTGATACCGTACCACCTACACCCCAAAAAGTAGCCCCAACTATAACAAGCACAAGGCCAATCCCTTTAGAAGGTTTCACCATCTTCATCACCTAATTCATTTATCTATGTATAAACAAAAAAAGATAAGCCCAGAGTATATTCAAAACTCTGAGCTTCGTGTGGATGTTCATGTATGCCTTTCCTTTAAGCTATCATTTACAATCCGTGTTTTTCAAAAATTTCTTCTACTCTTGGGACTAATTCTTCCCACTGTGTATCAAACGTTTTATTTACCGTAATAAAATTTTTGTAACCGAAAACGTTATCTACGCCTTCCACATTCATGAGGTCATTCATAATGTCAAAGTCGCTTTGCTGACCAGGCATAACGGAAATGCTCCCGTCACCTTCAAAAATATCTTGGTCTGCAGTAAATTTCATTGCGTTTGGATTTGGAGTAGGTTCTGCTATTACACCCATTCGTATCCCTCCCTCATAATCTCTTATTATATTAGCATGAATGGAAAGTTTGAGAAAGACGGTAAATGGAAATGATAGATATGAAACTAGATATACACTCATAACCGTTCAAGACTAAGAATAACTATTAAATAGAAAGGAGAATGAAACAATGTCAAAAATCGAATCCCGACTCAGACGTAATGTTACTGCATTTCATGAACTCTTCTTGCATTATTTATCCCTATTTAAATCTTGGTTAGACGGGCCTGTTGTTCACGAATTTGTCAAACGTTACCCATACCATACTTATTGCTATTTAATTCTAACTCCGATCTTTATGATGATACCGATTTTCTCATTATTTGGTTCATTCCATTTAGTTACCTATCATTATCTAGCTAGTTTAGGCTTATTCGTTTTTGCAATATGTTTTGGATTCATTTTTATGGTTATCCCTTACATTTTCATACATGTTCTTTACCATGACCATGTAAAATGGCGGAAGTTAAAGTTTACCTTCTTCGGACTTTCCATATTTATTAGCATTTGTTGGATTATTGTATTTTATTCCCGTTTTTATCCTAACTTTTCGTTTTAAGGATAAATTGTTCTAATATTTGTTTGGTAATATCTCCAATGGCACCACCGTTAACTTGAATGTCATCAATTGATGTCACGGGTACCACCTCAAGAGTAGTTGACGATAGGAAAGCTTCATCTAACTGTTGTAAATCGTTAAGGGTTAGAATTTGTTCTTTAAACGGTATATGTAGTTCGGAGCAAATTTGTTTAATGGCAATCCTTGTAATTCCGTTTAAAATAAAGCGATTTGCTGGATGGGTAATGACAACTCCCTCTTTTACACCGAAAAAGTTTGAAGAAGATCCTTCTGTTATATGCTGTTCGCTACGGTAGAGGATGGACTCAAAATAACCGTGTTCTTTCGCTTGTTGTTTCGCCATAATGTTCCATAATAAATTTAAGCTCTTAATGTCACAACGTCCCCAGCGTAAGTCTTCGACTAATGTAGTATTTACACCATTCTCCTGAGCTTCAGTAGGCCTGCTTACTGGTATTGTATACGCAATTAGTTGAGGATGTACATCTTGAGGAAAAGGGTGACTTCGTGGTGCTACCCCTCTTGTGATTTGAAGATATATGCCACCATCTTTAACCCCGTTTTTGTTGATTAATTCATGTAACTGATTCTTCAACGCTTTTTTAGAAATGTCATATGGAATTTTAAGTTCAGTTAAGCTATATACTAGTCGATCTAAATGTTCAGATAACATAAATATGTTTCCATTATACAGACGAAAAACTTCGTAAACACCATCTCCAAACTGATGCCCCCGGTCTTCAATATCAATAGTTGCTTCATTACGCCTTATAAATTGGTCGTTTTTTAATACAAACATGTTAGCATCCCCCTGTGAATTGATTTAATATTTATCTTATTCTGAATTATTTTATATGTAAAGATAAAATTCATGCGACGCAAATTGCGCCGCATGAATTTAGGGGTTACTGTAAATGGTTTTCTATTTGTTGTTCAAGCTCTTGCAGCTCAGCCTGCTCTTCTGCAGAAGATTGTGCATAAGCAGAGTGAATCACGTTTTTTGCCACCTCTATCTCTTTTTGGTGGTCAGCTTGATTCATATTCTGCCCCATTTCCACAACACGATTTACTGCTTGTCTTGCTTGCTCCAACAAATTGTTTGCCATCGTTAAATTCCCCCTAGTGTATGCTGGTCAACTTCTTCATTCTTCCGCTCCGCGTCCGTAAACCGTTCCCGATATGGGAACCGTTTATCATGTTGTTTCACTGATTTGACACCTTCAGCAACAAATCGCTTTGATTTGCTTCGTTTGCTCAAGGCATATCCCCCCATTAAAAAAAGCCTGAACGCAAAAGCAGCGTTCAAGCATAGTTTAAACATAAACGCGAAGTTCATGAAAAGGAATTATTGGCTTTTTAATCGTTATTTGGAAATACTTATAGCTTTAAGTAATCCTCAAGAAACGATGCAACACCGTCTTCTTCATTACTTCTCGTAATGTAATTCGCACGTTGTTTTAATTCATTAATTCCATTTTCCATTGCCACACCAACTCCAGCGTATTCAATCATTTCAAAATCATTATCTTCATCACCAAAAGCAATAATTTGCTCTTTCGGGATATCATAATAATGAGCAATTTTTTGGAGTCCTACCGCTTTATTTATACCGGCACGAACAATTTCGATGATGTTCCATGGAACACCCCAATTTCGGTGTTCAATCATCTCGGCATGTTTTTCATCTAAACTTGCCCGAATTAATGGTACTTGATTTTCATGGGGATAAATCAAGATAGTAGTGGGATCTTCCTGTAAGTGATTCTCAAGGCTTCCGACTTTAATAGGATGTTTGCCGTCCCCTAGATGGAATAATTCCATGATCTCATGGTCCAACTGATCTAAATAAACATCATCTTGAATTTCTGCCATAATATTTTTTACGCCTAACTCGTAACATGTATGAATAATTTCTTTCGCTGTACGAATCGACATTGGGGAGTGAACAATATCCCATTTGGGCTCATAAGGATGATGTACAACAGCACCATTCACATTTACCATAGGGGTATCCAACTGTAATTCTTTATAATATTGAATGCTTGCTCTATGTGGTCTCCCAGTAGAAATGACAACAATATGGCCTTTCTTTACTGCTTCGGATAACACTTGCTTTGATTTTTGTGAAATGGTTTTTTCATCCGTTAAAAGTGTGCCATCTAAATCTAATGCAATTAAATGTTTTTTCATTTATTTCACCTCTGTTGGTATATAGTTTAAATGTTGGAATTATATACGTAAAGTAAAGCATAATTTCGTGGATGATTATATTTTATTCATATAGAGATTTTCCATTTAAAAAGAATGAAAAAATGGTATTACATAAAGGATTCTGATAAATTTGTAATATTAGACAAATAACAACGAAAGAAGGATTATAGCAAATGGTAATTGTGGAGAATATTATGATACAAAGTATCCCAACCTTAGTGGTAACTGAACAAGAACGAGCGGACAAACCACTGCCCCTAATTATTTACTATCACGGATTTACAAGTGCAAAAGAGCATAACCTGCCTTTTGCATATCTAATGGCACAGAAAGGATACCGTGTTCTTTTACCTGACAGCATTCACCATGGTGAAAGAGATAATGGTATTTCGACTGAAGAAATACAATATGAGTTTTGGAATATTATCTTTCAAAACATTCAAGAAATATCCATTATAAAAACAGAAGCAGAGAAAAACAATTGGATTAAAGATAATCGAATAGGGTTAGCCGGTACGAGTATGGGAGGAATCACAACAAGTGCAGCCTTAGGTCAATATGACTGGATTAAAACGGCAGCTGTATTAATGGGTTCACCGAAGTTAACAGATATGGCAACATTTTTATTGGATGACATAAAGAAAAAACTTGGTTCATCCTTACCGATTACAGATGATGAGATTGAGAAAATGTATGCAATGATTGGGAAAATTGATTTGGCGAACCATACAGATAAACTTAACAATCGTCCAATTTTGTTTTGGCACGGGGATGAAGATCCAGTAGTTCCATTTGACCAAGCTTATTCTTTTTATGAGGAAGTAAAAGAAACATATACTACTGAGGAAAATATTCGTTTTATTCGGGATATAGGAAGAGGACACAAAGTGAGTAGAGATGCGATTTTACAAACAGTACACTGGTTTGAGGAACGATTGTAAAGTATAATGGATGGTGAATCAAATTTTAAATACTTATTGGTTTTGTATATAATGAGTATATAATTGAAGTAAAGGGGGATTAACAAAGCTATGGATAAAGCACTTGAAGAGAATTTGATGGGTGCCTTAGAAAATGTTATTGACCCAGAACTAGGGATTGATATTGTAAACCTTGGTTTAGTTTATGGTGTAGATATTGATGATGAAGGTACTGCTACCGTTACAATGACATTAACAGCAATGGGTTGCCCACTGGCAGGACACATTGAACAAGATGTTCGACGCGTTTTATCTGATATTCCAGAAGTAAAAGATATAAACGTAAATATCGTTTGGAATCCACCTTGGACGAAGGATCGTATGTCACGTTATGCAAAGATTGCTTTAGGTATTCCAGATTAAAACCAAAAAAGGATTCGTTCTTTGAACGAATCCTTTTTTATCTTATAGAAAGAGAAATGCTAGTATACCTACGATAAAGCAGTACCAGGCAAAATATTTTAAATTTCCTCGTGCCATAATCCCCATAAACCATTTTAAAGCATAATAAGAAGCAATAACTGCTGCAATAAGTGCTATTAATAATGGTATGAACATAGTATCAAAATTTGGGTTTTGTACAATATCGGAAACTGAGAACACCATCGTTCCTACACTTACAGGTATATATAAGAGAAATGAAAAACGCAGGGCGGTTTCTTGTTTCATACCTAGAAGCATTGCCGCTACAATGGTTGCTCCCGAACGGCTAATACCAGGCATAAGGGCTGCTGCTTGGGCTAGTCCAACAATAATAGCATCTTTATACGTTAAATCTCCATCTTGCTTATTTCCACGTATATTTCGAATAATCCACAGGGCTACCCCCGTAATAAAGAGTGTAATTCCTACCATCTTCACTGAACTAAACGTCTCACTAATCCAATCTTCAAATAAAAGTCCAAATATAGCTGCAGGCAGTGTTGCAATAACGAGCAAAAGAACAAAGAAGAAATCTTTCTTTCCTTTTTCATTCCTAGTAAATAGGAATGTAAAGCTATTGATTGCCATTCTAATAATATCTTGGCGATAAATGATTAGGACTGCGATTAAAGACCCGAAATTAACGAATCCTTCAAAAGTGATGCCAAGCTCATCTAAGTTAAAGAAATTACGAACAAACAATAAATGTCCACTAGAAGAGATTGGAATCGGTTCAGTAAATCCTTGAAACAGGCCCAGTAAAAAGTATTTAATAATTATCCATAATTCATTCATAAACATCCAACCTCCATAACCTCCTGAAAATTTGTTACTGAAAATTCTCCAACTGAAAGACACGGGATAAACAACTATTGAATAAAGTAATCATATGAAGGAGGATTGAGACATATGTATCCAACACATTCAAAGCAAGAGTTATTATCTATGTGTAAATCACATATCAACAAATATGTGCTGCTTGAAACAGCGGATGGTGGAAAATTTGACGGAATTATCATAGACGTAGACACAGAAAATGTTACTTTGGCAGTTCCGATTGGTTCAGAACATATGCAATTCGGTAGTCAAAACGTCATGATGGACCGTCAATGGGGATATCCGTATCCTTACTGGAACCCTCATAACGGGTATCCAGGCGGTAGGTTCCAAAGGTTAGTTATTCCACTTGCTGCTCTTACGGCCCTAACTCTTTTACCATGGTTTTAAATAGAAAATTCCTCCTTCCTCAAAAGTGGAAGGAGGAAACTACTTACGATACGTCGGTTTCTTCTTTTAGAACACCGTCACCTAAGACGATTGAGCATACTGTAAATGCAATGGCCAATAATACTACACCAGTACCACTAAACTCGATACCGCTCATGCTACTTACTACATATACAACCATTCCGCTTAATAGAAAACTCCAAAGCAATGTAACTAAATATCGCATGGTTTCACCTCATTTAATTGTGCATTCTGTTAATTATTTTACCAAAGGGTTATGAAAAAATAAATAATAACTATCTTACTTACATATTTTTTATTGTAGTTTGTGTGGGGGGAAGCGCATGAAAGTTGCTATTTATAACTGTTTTCATTGGATCGGGTACCATGTGACAGAAAAATGCCTTGCGGAAGGGTGGGATGTGACGGGTATACATCCGCACCCTAATCCAAGAGAAGAATTTTTAATGGATATGATTGGTCGAAACGCACAGTTTCAATATAAAGCAGAGGTAGATAACGTACAGCGTGAAAGAATGAATTATTTCATTTCAATAGGAACACCACCTCATTCTTTTTTAGGAGAGGATAAGGATCATGTCATTCAAATTATGGATGAACTTGTAGATGATGGAGAAAATGAAAAGGGATATATGAAGTTAGCAGTTCCTACCTTAGTGGGTCCATGGATGCCATTAGACACGTTAGAAAAGAGAAAGAACGAGAATGCTGTTGTCGATATCAATGATTTCGTCAATTGGCTTTTCACATGTATACATGAAAATACGATATTGCGTTCCCCTGTCCGTATCATAGGCGAGGCTTCCGAACGAGCATTAAGTTTAAAAGAGGGAAACGTTATTATGTATAGAACTAAAACGAATGAAGAAATTTTCCGTTACATTGAACAGCATAAAGAAAAATTTCCGTTTTATTATGAACTTTAGCATTTTTCGTTTAATTGTTCATGTAAAACCGGTAAAATAGTACTAGGGACAATAGGAGAATGAGATGAGATCTACTGATTGGAGTGCAACTACGTGTACAAAAGATGGTTACACATGTTATTTATAGTATTCATTTTGACAAGCTGTTCAAATGTAGAAGAGAAAACAAAAAATGTTGGTTTATTAATAGAAGGGTCAATTGAGGATCAAACTTGGGGAGAAAAAGGGCATAATGGCCTGATGTTAATAAAGGAAGAGCTAGGAGCCAATGTATATTACCAAGAAGGAGTTAAATCACAAATTGAAGTGAATCGGGCTGTAGCTGAATTTGCTGACAATGATGTAAAGTTAATATTTGGACATAGTAGTAATTTCGGAAGATTTTTTCAAGAAATAAGTGATGACTACCCGGATATACAATTCGTATATTTTAATGGAAACACCTTTAGCTCTAATGTGATGAGTATTAATTTCAATGCACATGCGATGGGGTTCTTTGCTGGTATGGTCGCTGCATCGATGACGAATACCAATCACGTCGGGGTAATAGCAGCATATGAATGGCAACCCGAAGTAGAAGGTTTTTACGAAGGAGCAAAGTATGTAAATCCTGATATTAAAGTAGATATTGAATATGTAAACAGTTGGGATGATAGGGAAACTGCATTGGATATTTTTCATGAAATGGAAGAAGAACATGTTGATGTATTTTATCCTGCTGGAGATGGCTATAATGTACCAGTTATTAATGAAATTAAAAAAAATGGCCTTTACGCTATTGGGTTTATATCCGATCAAATACATCTAGGAGAATCTACAATACTAACGAGTACAGTACAACACGTCGATCGTCTATATGTCGTTGTAGCTGAAAGATTTTTTAACGATCAATTAACAAGCGGAATTTTATTTTTTGATTTTGCCGATGGAGTTATCACAATGGGTGAGTTTAGTGAAGAAGTTCCTTGGAAGATAGAAAATAAAATTAAGAAAGTCGTTCAGCGGTATATAGATACTGGAAATTTGCCAAATGAATAAATAAGCCTTTGGTCGTATTATTGGTTCTACCTAATCTATCCTTTATCTAAACGAATCGTTTAACTTGAAATAAGTAAATTCTTTTATTAAAATTAATACCAGGTCATAATAATTGATTATATATTTTATTTTACCATTAAGGGGATGAACATAAATGAACGCAGGAATTATTGGTGTTGGCCATTATGTTCCGGAAAAAGTTTTGACGAATGCGGACTTAGAAAAAATAGTAGATACAAATGATGAATGGATACGAACTAGAACGGGGATTGAAGAAAGAAGAATTGCAAGTGATGACATCGATACATCACATATGGCATATTTTTCGGCCGTTCGTGCGTTGGAAGACGCAGAAGTCAATGGAGAAGATTTAGATTTAATTTTAGTGGCAACAGTTACCCCGGATTATCCCTTTCCTTCTGTTGCATGTCAACTTCAAGAAAGACTTGGGGCTAAAAAGGCAGCGGCAATGGATATAAGTGCTGCATGTTCAGGCTTCATGTATGGGTTAGCAACAGCTAAACAGTTTATTGAATCAGGTGTATACAAGAATGTGTTAGTTGTTGGCGTAGAGAAGTTATCTAAAATTGTTGATTGGGAAGATCGTAATACTTGTGTTTTATTTGGAGATGGTGCCGGCGCAACTGTCCTCGGTCAAGTGGAGGATGGAAAAGGAATACTATCCTTTGAACTAGGTGCTGATGGTACAGGCTCCAAGCATCTATACCAAGATGAGTATATCATTATGAATGGAAGAGAAGTATTTAAATTTGCAGTTCGACAAATGGGAGAGTCAGCGGTTAATGTAGTCGAAAAGATTGGTCTTAATAAAGAAGATGTGGATTATTTAATTCCACACCAAGCCAACATTCGTATTATGGAGGCTGCCAGGGAAAGACTTGGTATTGAGGAAGAAAAAATGGCGGTGAATGTCAATAAATACGGCAATACATCTGCAGCTTCTATCCCAATTGCTTTATCTGAAGATGTAAAAAACGGTAAGATTAAGGAAGATGACCTTGTGGTTTTAGTCGGCTTTGGTGGCGGACTAACATGGGGAGCAGTTGCAATTCGTTGGGGAAAGTAAGGAAGGAGGAAATAAAATGGAGAAACGACGTGTAGTAATTACAGGAATGGGTGCAATTACACCCGTAGGAAATGATGTAGAAACAATGTGGGATAATTTAGTAGCAGGTAATTCAGGGATCGATTTTACGACGAGAGTGAATCGTGATGACTTTCCAGCAAAAGTTGCTGCAGAGGTAAAGGACTTTGAACCATCAGATTATATGGATAAACGTGAAGCGAGAAAGATGGATTTATTCACACAATACGCAGTCGCGGCTTCAACAGTAGCTGTGAAAGATGCTAACCTTGAGATTACAGAGGATATTGCTCCGCGAGTAGGTGTATGGATTGGATCTGGAATTGGTGGTATGGCTACATATGAAGAGCAATCACAAAAGTTCTTCAGTAAAGGTTATCGCCGTGTAAGTCCTTTCTTTGTTCCAATGATGATTCCAGACATGGCAGCAGGACAAGTCTCTATTACATTAGGTGCAAAAGGAATTAATTCTTGTAGTGTAACGGCTTGTGCTTCTGGTGCAAACTCCATTGGAGACGCTTTTAAAGTAATCCAACGTGGAGATGCTGACTTTATGATCACTGGTGGAACGGAAGCACCTATTACAAATATGGCATTCGCAGGATTCTCTTCAGCCCGTGCATTATCTTTTAATGAGGATCCATCCAAAGCGAGCCGTCCGTTCGATAAGGATCGTGACGGATTTGTTATGGGTGAAGGAGCAGGTATTTTAGTACTAGAAACGTTAGAGTCTGCACAAAAACGTGGTGCAAAGATTTATGCTGAGATTGTAGGATATGGTTCGACAGGGGATGCGTATCACATTACTGCACCAGCTCCTGGAGGAGAAGGGGCTTCTCGTGCGATGAAGCAAGCGCTCGAGGATGCAGGCCTTGAACCAACCTCTGTACAATATGTAAATGCTCACGGTACTAGTACAGAATTAAATGATAAGTTTGAAACAATGGCAATTAAAGATGTGTTCAATGAACATGCATATAACCTAAATGTAAGTTCGACGAAATCAATGACTGGACACCTCCTTGGTGCTGCTGGTGCAGTAGAGTCCATTATATCTGTGAAATCGATTCAATCAGGTGTTATCCCACCAACCATCAATTATGAAACAGAAGACCCTGATTGTGACTTATATTATGTACCGAATAAGGCGAAGGAAGAAAATGTTGAAGCAGTTATGAGTAATTCACTAGGTTTCGGTGGACATAATGTAAGCTTAATATTTAAAAAGTTTGAGCAATAAGAAAAAAGCGACTAATCCCAAGGGTTGGTCGCTTTTTTTGTATTCTCACTCATCCTCATTCAAAAACTGTTGTAATGCTTTACGATTTTCTTCTTCATTAATAGCTAATACTGCACCAGCATGTTCGTAAGTTTCATCCCAAAAAGTACCATCAATAGGGATTCTTAATGATTCAATATCACCTACAGGGTTAAGGACGAATTCTTTTCCAATTGATAATATCTTCGTTGTTTTCATATTTGTATCTACATATGGTTGGATTGTGCCAACAACCCGGGGGAGTTTCATGACACCAGCTATAGATAGAAATTCGTCTTTTAAAGCACCTATCACCTGTTGTTGTCGGCGAACTCGGCCGAAATCATTTTCGTGGTCTTGTCGGAATCGAGCATAATCTAATAACTCTTTACCATTTAACCTTTGCAATCCCGGAAACAATTCTACATCAAGGTTTTCACTCATATACTTTTCTACATCTATTTCAATACCTTTAGGAGCTATCGTATCTACAACTTGTATAAACCCTTGGAAGTCTACAATCGCGTAGTATTCAACATTAATATCAAAATTTGCTTTTAGTGTTTGTCTAAGTAATTCAGGTCCTCCGTGAAAGAATGCAGAGTTAATTTTGTTGTATCCATAGCCCGGAATATATACATATGTGTCACGCATAATAGAAACAATCTTGGCCGTTTCTTGCTCGGTATCATATTGGCCAATCATAATTGTGTCTGTTCTTGCTTTCTCTTCATCTCTACTATCAACACCAAGAATTAAGACGTTTGTTTTCCCAGTTATATCAGTTTCCCCTTGAAATTCATCTTCATATTCCTCGCTCTGTTTTTGCTGCTCCTCAGATTTATGATCAGATGCTGAACTCTTACCGGCATAGTACTCATAAAGAGAGTAGGATATAGTGCCGATTACGAACAGGCAGAAGAATAGAATGGTAAAATTGCGTCTTTGTTTTCTTCTACGTCTTTTACGTAGTAAACGTCTTTGGGTCATATGTTCCCCTCTCTTTCATATTCCTACCATGTATAAGTTAACGGTTTTTCTCTATGAAGTAAAGAAATTTTTAATTATATACAATACAACGTATATCAGTCTCTATTAAATCATACGATGGTAATATATTGGACATGCCCGGAGGAGAAAAAGCTATGTGGTATATATTTTGGTTTTTAATAGGATTCGGTTTTGCGACAGCCGGTGGTGTCACATTAATTGCTTATTTAAATCTTATACCGATAGGTTTTACCTGGTTCGAATACTTTCTTTTTGTCAAGGGTAGACCTGAATGTTATCTATTCCCCTTAGGTATTTTAATTATAACGATGACAGTTTTTCAATATCCTATTGATTAAGACAACCTTTGGTTTATAAGAATAAAAATTCCACATTTGGCCATAATGTACATAGAAAGAAGATTTATAAAGCGAGGGTTTCGGATGATGTATCTTCATGATGTATGGGTGAATTGGTTTGAAGGAGAAGAAAATGGATATAATGTATGCCACTTTCACGAATGGAGAAAAGAGGACGGAATTGAACTCCTGGATCAAGTGCCATTACTTTATGTAACGGAAGTTTTGTTTCATTATATTGAGAACGATTTACAAGAGCTGCCGAAGTCTTTATTAGAAAATGTTTATCAAAGAGCTTACCTGCGTCGCAATCAAGAGAGAGTACCAATTGATTACGCTTTTGTTGCAACGGACGGAATATCAATCATAGCAGTTGATACGATGGGCTATTCTGTACCAATACGAAAAAGCCGTTTAATACCACGACAAGAGAGGTTAGTATATGACATGATCAATAAGTTAGAACCAACCTCTTTTTCCTTTACTCCACCACAAAAGGAGTATCATCCACTTTCCCTTCCACCAGAGCAAATGGTTGGGTTAACTCGGAAGGAACGGCAATTAAAACAAATTTTAATGATGATAATTGATCAATTAAAACAAACCGCACATGTAGCAGAATTACGTTACTGGTTAACAGAATGGGCACCGGGAAACTATGAAAAAATTCAACAAATGGAGTTTGAGGAAGTGTGGCAGAAATTATACGATGGGTTTAAGGATGGTTGGAGTAGTGATCATGAAGAAATTTGTCGTAAAATGGTAAGAGGACAACCGTTTTTTGAAAAGTTATGGGAACTAGAGCAAGGTCACATTAGCTCTTCAAATCCTTCGTCAAATCAAGCATATAATTAAAAGCCGTAAGACGATTGTACTGTCTTACGGCCCTTTTTTGTTTACTTACGTTTTTTTACCCGCCCAAGACCCATTGCTTTTTTCGCTTTTCGAATCATTTTCATTGCTTGAAAGTTAGCTTGTTCAGCACCATGATCCAATACCTCATCAAGCTCATTGGAATTAATCAATTCATAATAACGTTCTTGGATAGGCGAGAGTCCTTCAATTACAACGTTCGCCAAATCCTCTTTAAATGCACCGTACCCTTTACCTTCGTATTTTGCTTCAATACTTTCGATTGTTTCATCACTAAAACTCGTATAAATTGTAATCAAGTTAGAAATCCCAGGTCGATTTTCAGGGTCGTATTTGATCGTACCTACTGAATCTGTAACAGCACTTTTAATCTTTTTCTCTACTGTTTTCTCATCATCTAAAATAAAGATTGATGCTTTGTTGTTTTCGTCTGATTTACTCATTTTCTTTGTCGGGTTTTGTAATGACATAATTCTTGCGCCGACTTTCGGCATTCTAACTTCCGGAATCGTGAATATATCATTATATTTGCGGTTAAATCGTTCAGCTAAATCCCTCGTTAATTCTAAGTGCTGTTTTTGATCGTTTCCTACCGGGACAATATCTGTGTTGTACAATAAGATATCTGCTGCCATGAGAGGAGGGTATGTTAATAGTCCGGCGGAAACCGCTTCTTTCCCTTTAGATTTATCTTTAAATTGTGTCATTCTTTCTAGCTCACCTATATAGGCAACACATTGTAACATCCAACCTAGTTGTGTATGCGCTGAAACTTCTGATTGGATAAATAGTACAGACTTCTCTGGATTAATGCCAGATGCCAAGTATAAAGCTGCTAATGATCGAATGTTTTCTCTGAGCTTAAGTCGGTCTTGAGGAACTGTAATTGCATGTTCATCCACAATACAGAAATAACATTGGTAATCATCCTGCAATTCTACAAATTGTTTCATAGCACCGATATAATTACCGATTGTTAGTGTACCTGACGGCTGTATACCCGAAAAAATTGTTTTCATGTATTCCACCTCTTTTATAAAATTTTAACGAATTAAAAAAAGGTTCACTCATCCCATAAAACAGGGACGAATAAACCGCGTTGCCACCCTAATTATCTTTATCAGCGATAAAGATCACTTAGTGCCTCAAAAATGAAGCTCCCGATAACGTAGGGATTACGGTGTTTGATACACAACTCCAAAGCCCCAATTCCAACATAATCTTGTTGTCTGATTCCACCACCACAGACTCTCTATAAAACAGAGGATTTGTTGTACTAAACTTTTTCTTCGTTTGTCGTATATGTTTGTGTACAAATTATAGAAAAAAACAAGATAATGTGCAACTTTTCTTCACAAGTTTATTGATAGTACAAATAAAGTAATGCAAGTAGTATGAAGAGCAAACTTACCCCCTGAAATAGAAATAACGTTAATACATTCTTATTTATAATTTCTGACGGTAATGGTCTGTCGTCTATATCCTCTAAGTAATCCTTCGATTTTGAAAGGGTTTTTCCAACTCTTTGGAAGCTTAAGGTAATCGCATCAAAAAACTTACCATAAATGACATACATGATAAACCCGATAAATAAGTAAAAGGATGTTACATAAAACAAAACGTTAATGTAATGTTCCAATTGAAATCCAGGTGATGTGAACCATGCAATGACTATGACAGTTCCAATATTCACAAGTAACAGCAGCCATTTATTTTTTATTCCATTCAACTCATTCATCCTCCATTTCGAAATCTTATGTATTATATCATAAATGTAGGTAAGTCTAGAGCATTGAAAGGGATAACTTATAGTAGAAAAGGAGGGATATCAGACATGGGAGAAGTTACTTTACACGAAAATTGCAAATGTTATATATCGTGTAAAGATGGTTAAGATAAATAGGTCCTTTTGACTATTTTTTGTCATTGAAACGTAATAAAATTAAGTGTTTCGTGCTTTTTACCAAAAAAAAGTAATGCAAATTAGACTAAAAACTTGTATAATCTAACTCGTAGATATATTTGTCTGCGAAAAATTCAGAAAATTACATTTTATGGGGAGGTCATTTTTAATGAGAAAGACTAAGTGGTCACTGCTACTAGTTCTTATGCTGACTGTTGGATTAGTATTAGCAGCATGTTCTGGTGGCGGAAATGATGATGCTGAAGATGATGTTGAAGATTCACAAGAAGACGAACCAAAAGTACTTAATCTTTTAGATGGTGCTGAGATTCCTACTATGGACTCTTCACTAGCATCTGATGCAATTGCTTTCCAATGGTTAAACGAAACTATGGAAGGTCTTTATCGACTAGGTCCTGACAACTTACCAGTTGATGGTGTTGCAATTAAGGACGAAACTGAAATAAGTGAAGATGGAACTGTTTGGACTTTCCACTTGCGTGATAACGCAGTATGGTCAAACGGTGACCCTGTAACTGCAAATGACTTCGTATTTGCATGGAGACGTGCAATTGATCCTGAAACAGGTTCTGAGTACGGTCCATTCATGATGAACGGAATCATTAAAAATGCTACAGAAGTTAACGAAGGTGAACTTCCATTAGAAGACTTAGGTGTAGAAGCTCTTGATGACTATACACTTCAAGTTACTCTTGAAAAAGCTGTTCCTTATTTCGAATCTCTTATGACGTTCGGAACGTTCCTTCCATTAAATGAGGACTTCGTTACTGAGCAAGGAGATCAATATGCTCTTGAAGCAGAAAACCTATTATTCAACGGTCCATTCGTAATGACTGAGTGGAAGCACGAAGAAGGTTGGACGCTTGAAAAGAACGAAGATTACTGGGATGCAGACACAGTTCAATTAGACGGAATTAACATTAAAGTAGTAAAAGAAAGATCAACTGCTGTTAACCTATATGAAAATGGTGACATCGACCGTGTAGGTCTTGCTTCTGAAGATGTCGAAAGATACAGAACTCATGACGATTACCGTGAAGTTCCAGAAGCGGTTCTATTCTACCTGAAAATGAACCAGGCGTTCACTGACGGTGATGGAAACGAAACAGAAGATACCCCACTTGCGAACAAAGACGTTCGTCTTGCAATTGCTAAAGCTGTTAATAAGCAAGATCTTGTTGATGTAATTTTAGCAAACGGTTCTAAAGTTTCTAATGCAGCTGTTCCTGAAGGATTCAGTGCACATCCTGAAACAGGTGAAGATTTCCGGAGCATTAACGGAGACCTTTTAACTCACAATGTTGAAGAAGCGCAAGCACACTGGGCAGATGCACTAGCTGCTCTAGGGACAGACACTGTTGAATTAGAACTTCTAGGTGGAGACAGTGATACTGCAAAAGAAATGCAAGAATACATTAAAAACCAGCTTGAAACAAATCTTGAAGGTTTAACTGTAAACCTTACAAACGTTCCATTTAAAGAGCGTCTAGATCGTGACACTAACAGAGATTACGAGCTTCAATTCTCTGGATGGGGTCCTGACTATCTAGATCCTAACACTTGGTTAGAAATGTGGACTACTGGAAACGGCTACAACAAAATGGGCTTTTCAAACGAAGAGTTTGATACTCTAGTTGAACAAGCAAACAATGAGTTGCTTGGCTCTCCAGTTGAGCGCTTTGAAGCATTCCTTGAGGCTGAAAAAGTTCTTATGGAAGATGCTGCAATTGCACCACTTTACCAGCGTTCAAGTGCACAATTACAACGTCCATATGTTAAGGGTGTAGCAATCCACCCAATGGGAGCGGACTACTCTTATAAGTGGGCTTATATTGAAGAATAAATGTTAAAGATAATCTCATACGAGATTAAGGGCTCTAATAGAGAGTATATCGCCAACTGGCGTATACTCTCTTTTTCCCTGTTAAAAGGTATGTTGAAATAATTTGAAAATTAGAGATTAATAGACAAGATAGGAAAAAATTTGTGAATAGGAGGGATACAATGACAAAGTATATTATTCAGCGCCTCGTATACCTATTGATTACAATGTGGTTAATTGCTACGTTTTCTTTCTTCCTTATGAAAACGTTGCCCGGTACGCCCTTAACTATGGAAGACAAGTTGTCTGAAAGTCAAAAAGAAATTATATTAGAAAAGTATGGCCTTAATGATCCTGTACCAGTTCAGTATGCAAAATATTTAGGAGGACTAGTACAAGGGGATTTAGGTATCTCTTTCCAATATGATAATCGTAGTGTTGTGTCCATTATGGAAGATCGAGTCCCTGTTTCTGCACAATTAGGGTTACAGTCTTTAATAATAGGTACAATTTTAGGTATGCTATTAGGTTTAATTGCTGCTATTTATCCTAATTCACCTATCGATTACTCCTCTACTATTTTTGCAGTACTCGGTATATCCATACCTTCGTTTATCTTTGCAGGCCTATTACAATACTACTTTGCTGTAAAATTAGATTGGTTCCCAGTTGCTTTTTGGGGAGAGTTTAAGCATACGGTATTACCAACAATTTCTTTAGCTATTTTCCCTCTAGCGATAGCTGCAAGGTTTATGAGAACAGAAATGCTTGAAGTTATGGGGTCTGATTATATTGTTACTGCCCGTGCAAAAGGGATTAGTAATGCAACAGTTGTATTTAAACACGGTTTACGTAATGCGTTAATTCCGTTAATCACCGTACTAGGTCCAATGGCAGTTGGTTTAATGACAGGGTCCCTAGTTATTGAAAATATTTTTGCAATACCTGGAATTGGAGAGCAATTCGTTAAGTCAATTATGATTAATGATTTCCCAGTCATTATGGGAACGACATTAATGTTTTCTTTCTTTTTTATATTAATTATTTTAGTGGTCGATATTTTATATGGTGTAATTGATCCACGTATTCGTTTAGCGGGAGGTAAGGACTAATGGATAAAGAAAAATTAGACAAAGATTTGTTTGTTCCCGCCGACAAAAAGGAAAATGAAAGTGAGAAAATTCATAAGCCAAGTTTAACGTATTGGCAAGATGCCTTTATTCGCCTTCGTAAAAACAAAGGTGCACTTTTAGGAATTTTCGTATTGTTATTTATTACAGTAATGGCTATCGTAGGGCCTTATTTAAATGAACACGGCCTGGATGATCAAAATTTAAGCCATTCCAAATTACCACCACGTGTTGCGATGGTTGAAGATGTTCGTTGGTTGGGCCTTGACGGTACAAAACGAGACACCATTCGCGATGCTACGTTAGAAGAAGCCAAAGCAAAAGGATTGAAACGATTCAGTCAAGAAGATGAGACGTATATAGACTTTAAAGTAAAAAGTGAAGGTAACGGGGAAGAAGATTCAGCTGTTGTAGTCGTGTATTACGACATTTATGCTGATAAAGAGCTTCACGATACGTACTACTGGTTTGGTACGGATACACTTGGTCGTGATTTATTTACGAGAGTTTGGCTAGGAACACGTGTATCTTTATATATCGCCTTTTTAGCAGCGATAATTGATATGGTCTTTGGTGTTGCTTATGGAGGTATATCTGCATATTATGGCGGCCGTGTCGATAATGCTATGCAACGTGTTATTGAAATATTAGTTGGGATACCAAACTTAGTTCTCGTTATTTTAATGATTATTGTATTGGACCCTGGAATATTGGCCATTACCCTCGCTATTGCCTTAACCGGTTGGATAGGAATGGCAAGGATAGTCCGAGGACAAGTGTTAAAACTGAAGAGCCAAGAATTTGTCTTAGCCGCAAGAACATTAGGTGCTTCAGATAAACGTGTCATTTCAAAACATTTAATACCAAACACATTAAGTATGATCATAATTAATACGATGTTTACGATGCCTGGCGCTATCTTCTTTGAAGCTTTCTTAAGCTTTATTGGTTTAGGGTTGCAGCCACCACTTGCATCACTAGGTACGTTAATTAACGATGGGTTTAAAGCTATGCAAACAAACCCATATCTAATGATCTTCCCTACAATTATTATATCTGCTATTATGATCGCATTTAACATTGTCGCAGACGGTCTTCGGGATGCACTAGATCCGAAGTCACGCGATTAGGAGGTAGGTGAAAATATGAAAAAATTATTAGAAGTGAAAGACTTACACGTTTCCTTCGATACTTACGGTGGAGAAGTTAAAGCTGTAAGAGGTGTGAGTTTTGATTTACACAAAGGAGAAACGCTTGCAATTGTTGGTGAATCAGGTTCAGGGAAATCTGTAACAACAAAAGCTTTAATGCGTCTTATTCCTAACCCTCCTGGACGAATTAAAGATGGTCAAATTCTCTTTGAAGGAAAAGATTTGGCAAAATTAAAAGAAAAAGAAATGCAACGTGTTCGTGGTAAAGATATGTCTATGATCTTCCAAGACCCAATGACATCCTTAAATCCAACGATGAAAATTGGTACACAAATTATGGAAGGTTTAATAAAACACCAAAAAATGAGTCGTACCGAAGCTAAAGAGCGTGCGATTGAACTACTCGAACTTGTTGGAATTCCTGAGCCTGCATTGAGAATAAATCAATATCCTCACCAATTTTCTGGTGGAATGAGACAACGTGTTGTAGTAGCGATAGCACTTGCGTGTAATCCGAAGGTATTAATTGCGGATGAGCCAACCACTGCGCTTGATGTAACAATTCAAGCACAGATATTAGAATTGATGAAAGATATTCAAAAGAAAACAGAATCATCTATTATTTTCATTACCCATGATTTAGGTGTAGTTGCGAACGTTGCAGACCGTGTAGCTGTAATGTATGCAGGAAAAATAGTAGAGATTGGAACTGTTGATGAAATATTTTATAATCCGAAGCATCCTTATACGTGGGGATTATTAGGATCTATGCCAACTCTTGATAATCAAGAAGATAAGTTGGTTGCAATCCCAGGAACTCCTCCTGACTTAACAAATCCTCCTAAAGGTGATGCCTTTGCAGCTCGAAATCCTTATGCTCTGAAAATCGATGAAGAGATGGAGCCACCGATGTTTAAAGTATCAGACACCCATTATGCTGCTACGTGGTTATTACATGAAAATGCACCGAAGGTAGAACCACCGGAAGCTGTAAAACATCGGATGAAAGGATTTGCGAAAACAGGAACTACACCTGATCTTACTGTAGAGAAAGGTGATGAATCATGAGTCAGGAAAAATTGCTCGAAGTTAAAAACTTAAAACAGCATTTTAAAACTGGACGGAAAAATGTTATTAAGGCAGTAGACGGCATTACATTTGATATTTACAAAGGGGAAACATTTGGATTAGTTGGTGAATCTGGATGTGGAAAGTCCACAACAGGACGTACGATCATTCGTTTATATGACGCTACAGATGGTGAGGTTAAATTTAAAGGTAAAGATGTCCATGGGAAAAAATCTAAATCTGAATTAAAGGAATTTAACCAAAATATGCAAATGATCTTCCAGGACCCTTATGCATCTTTAAACCCTCGTATGACGGTTGAAGATATAATTGCTGAAGGTCTCGATATTCATGGTTTATCTCCGTCAAAAGAAGATCGTAAAAAACGAGTCCACCAACTGTTGGAGACAGTTGGGTTGAATAAAGAACACGCGAGCCGTTATCCCCATGAATTTAGTGGAGGACAACGTCAAAGAATCGGAATCGCCCGAGCATTAGCTGTAGATCCGGAGTTTATCATTGCTGATGAACCAATCTCTGCATTAGACGTGTCGATTCAAGCCCAAGTAGTTAACTTATTAAAGGAACTACAAGAGGAACACGGTCTTACGTATTTATTTATCGCCCATGACTTATCAATGGTTAAGTATATTAGTGATCGGATTGGGGTTATGTACTTCGGTAAAATGGTTGAATTAGCTTCCAGTGACGAATTATATAAAAACCCAGTTCATCCTTATACAAAATCGTTACTTTCTGCTATTCCGTTACCAGACCCTGACTATGAAAGAAATCGTAAGCGTGTTGCATACGATCCTTCTATTCATGATACAAGTGAGGAACCGGAATGGAGAGAGATCCGTCCAGAGCATTATGTGCTATGTACTTCTAAGGAATTTGCCCAATATAAAAGAGAATTAGAAAATAATTAGAGAATAAACCTCATCATGCAGGAATGTATTGATGAGGTTTATTTTTAATAAATGCATAAAATGAATCAAATTAAGAAATTTTAATAAAAGCCAACAAAAAATGATACTTATTTAATATAATAGAGATATAAAACAAATAGGGGAGACTGATCAAAGTGCAGAAAAGACATCAAAGATATTGGGCGTTTATCATTGTATGTATTGTTTTTTCCACTGTAATTCTACATAGCAATACTGCTATTGCAAACGAAGATGAAAACTTGACAGTTCATTTACACAAAACATCTAAGCTGGCCTTGGAAAAGCGACAACTGCCAACTCCAATCCCTCGCTTTGTTTATGACACTGGACTGAAATTTGACTATCCCGAGTACGTAAGAGGAATATATGTAACAGGACCATCAGCGGGAATTAACCGCTTTAACGATTTAATTAACTTTGTAAAGGAAACAGACTTGAATTCGATGGTAATCGACGTGAAAGAGGATTATGGTAATTTAACTTTTAAACCTGATGAAGACTCACCATATTATGAGTTTGCACAAGGTTATATTAGGGATCCTAGAGCAATGTTAGAGCGTTTAGAGGAGGAAGGTATCTACCCAATTGCACGTGTTGTTGTCTTTAAAGATTCCTTGCTTGCTGAAAGTCGTCCCGAATGGTCATTTGTAAAAGATGGTAAAGTATGGAAGAATAATCGTGATGAGGCGTTTGTTAATCCGTTTATTAAAGATGTTTGGGACTACAATGTAGAGATTGCAATAATGGCGGCAAAGTTAGGATTTAAGGATATTCAATTTGACTATGTACGCTTCCCTGAAGGTTTTGAACGGAGAGATGAAGAACTGCAATATTCCCAAGGTGATTATGCAGATGCTGATTTGGATAATGTACAAAAACGGGTTCAAGCAGTAACCGACTTTGTTGCCTATGCAAAGGATAAATTAGAACCGTATGGCGTCGACGTTTCTGTAGATATATTTGGATATTCTGCAACGATTCCAGAGGCACCTGGAATAGGGCAGAACTTCACCAAAATATCGGAAAATGTAGATGTCATTTCTTCAATGATTTATCCAAGCCATTGGACACCGTATTTCGGAATTTCCTTTCCTGATAAGGAACCATATCGACTCATTACTGAGTATGCGAAAGTTGAAAATGAGCGCCTTGGTGAGTTAGAAAACCCACCAACGTCAAGACCTTGGATTCAAGATTTCTCAGCGCCTTGGTTATACTATAACGAACCTGTAAAAAGATATGGCAAAGAGGAAGTAGAAGCTCAAATTAAAGCGTTAAATGAAAATGGAATTTATGAGTTTTTACTTTGGAACCCAAATAATAAATATACGAAAAATGTAGACTATACACCTTTAGATTAAAACAAAACGATCCGGCTAAATGACCGGATCGTTTTGTTATTTGCCTCCTACCGACTTCCAATTGTCTTGAATGCTTTTGGAACGGGACGAAAATTGGTGACGTTCTTTCCGACCAATCAAATGCTCTCCGATACCTTGCAAGATGATGGGTAAAAAAGCAGTTAAAATGATAACAACAGTACCAAAAACTGCTAGTTGTAAGAAAAATTGCGCCATATCAAACGCCTCCTCACCATTCTTTTTTCATTGTATGCCATGTTTATCCATATTTGAAGTGTTTTCATAGAAAAAGTTTTATTTATGAAATCGGTTTAACATCATGTAATGAATTCGTTATAATAAAATGGTAAAAACCAATGAAGGAGTAGATCAATGAATTGGTACGAGAAATTAAATCAGTATTTTCCAGTAGAAGAAATGAAATCAAGAGAGCATATGGAAATGCTTTTAAAAGAAAAAGGAGACGTATATCATAAAGATGAAGGACCACATCACGTCCTAATGTATGCTGAATTTAATACATTTATTTTTATTGATTATGTATGGGTATCAACAGAAGCAAGGGGTCAAGGTATTGGCCATAAACTCTTAGAAAAGCTAAAGGCAAAAGGAAAACCTATAATCTTAGAGGTTGAACCGGTGGATTACGAGGATAGCGACACGGAGAAACGACTAGTTTTTTATAAGCGTGAAGGCTTTGAACATGCACAATCAATTGGCTATACAAGAAGGTCTTTGGCGACCAATAAATTAAATGAGATGGAAATATTGTATTGGTCACCAGAACATGAGACAGAAGAAGATATATATGAGAAAATGAAGAAAATGTATGAAGACATTCATACCTATAAGGATAAAGAACTATACGGAAAATCCTATCAACCAGTTGATGAAGTATTAACATTAGATGAGGACCGTGACAATGATATTTTAGATAACATTGAAAAACCTGAAAAGTAGAACAAGCCAGGCGAGAATGTCTGGCTTTTTAGGTTTGAACATTACATAATACGGGTATATCTTCATAGTATGAGAAATTTTGAACAAATTAGTAAGATTTCAAAATAATATCTACCGTTAATTCGTAAAATGTAGTATAATTATATCAAACCTTAATTAAAGTTATTTTAATGTAAAAGGTGTTTAAATGTATAATATTAGGCTACAATATTCCTTTTAAAGGAGTGAAAAACATGGTTACTTTATTTACATCACCGAGCTGTACGTCTTGTCGTAAAGCACGAGCGTGGTTGGAAGACCATGATATAACATTTAACGAACGTAACATATTCTCAGAGCCATTAACAGCTGACGAAATAAAAGAAATTTTGAGAATGACTGAAGACGGAACTGATGAAATTATATCTACACGTTCTAAAGTCTTTCAAAAATTAAATGTTAATCTCGAGCAAATGCCTCTTAAAGATTTAATTCAACTCATACAGGAAAACCCTGGGCTTTTGCGTCGACCTATTATAGTAGACGATAAAAGACTACAAGTTGGGTATAACGAAGATGAAATCCGTCGTTTCTTGCCAAGAAAAGTACGGTCATTTCATTTACAAGAAGCACAACGTCTTGTAAATTAAAAGACTCCGCATATTTTGCGGAGTCTTTTAATTTAATTTCTCTATGAAACTGGCTTTTCTTTTAATAGCTTCCCAACAACGATAACAAATAGAATTGTAATAATAGGTAGTAAATAGTGAGTGAAATGGTACTGATCATAAAAATGATGTAAACGTTCCTCACCGAGTATCATCTCCGCTGCTGTGTAGGCTAAAATACTGGCACCGATATACACGATGATGGGGTACTTCTCCATAAAATGTAATATTAGCTTACTTCCCCATATAATAATGGGAACAGATACCAATAGTCCCATTACAACTAACCAAATGTTCCCATGTGAAGCTCCTGCAATCGCAAGAACGTTATCAAATCCCATTACAATGTCAGCAAAAACAATTGTTTTAATTGCCGATAATAAATTATCTTTTGGCTGGATATTCGGATCTGCCTCATCATCGGCCAGTAATTTAACCGCTATGTAAATGAGTAAAAGTCCACCTACTAATTTTAGGAACGGGATTTGTAATAAATAAAGGGCAACTGCAGTAAGAATAACTCGAACACCTATTGCGAAGGCTGTCCCCCATAAAATGGCCTTATTCCTTTGTTTTTCAGGTAAATTCCGACTCGCTAACGCAATAACAATGGCATTGTCACCACCTAAAACAATATCAATCCCAATGATAATTAAAATAGCTTTTATGATTTCTAAGTCTAAAAAATCCATCGGTGAATCCTCCCCTATAATCCGTGACAAAAACTAAAAAATGTATTAAAATGTATTATTAATTAGTCATTAAATAAACATTTTATCAGACTTTTACAAATATAGATTATAGGTTAAGAAAAGTCAAGAATGGTGTGTTTCACTAATTTCGCTAATTTAAAGCATTTCTGTTTTCAAATAGTCATGTTGTATCATAAAATAATATTAAGTAGGATAAACCCTTGATGATTAACGAAGGAGATTTCTGGGTAAACCGTTAGTAGAAAGATGAAAAAGGGTTAAGATCCCTTCAAATAATATTTCATTTGGTAAGAAGGGAGAGGTAAAGATGGAAATAGAGCGTATTAATGAGAATACCTTAAAGTTTTATATTTCTTATATAGATATCGAAGACAGAGGTTTTGATCGGGATGAAATATGGTATAACCGTGAAAAAAGCGAACAACTTTTTTGGGAAATGATGGATGAAGTGAACGAGCAAGAGGAGTTTAATGTAGATGGACCTCTTTGGATTCAAGTACAAGCAATGGATAAGGGTTTAGAAATTGTAGTGACAAAGGCTCACTTAACAAAAGATGGACAAAAAATTGAATTGCCAACTGATGATGGTAAGTTAATTGATATGCAAGTCGATGAAAAAGTGGACTCTTTACTTGAACAAAACCTTGAAGAAGGCCTAGAAGATAACGATGAAGAAGCTGATGAACCACAACAATTCTCCTTTATCATTAAGTTCGGAGATATTGAAGATGTCATTCAATTAAGTCATGCTATGATTGATTCAACTGATATTGAAAATCGTTTGTATCATTTTGAGAATCACTATTTCCTATATGTTTCTTTTGATGGAATGTTAAATGATGACGAGGTTGAAGATGTGCTAAGCCAATTATATGAGTATGGTGAGGATAGCCATGTAACAATCCACCGTTTAGAAGAATACGGAAATGAGATTTTTGGCGAAAATGCAATAAACCGTATAAAAGAATACTTTTCAAAGTTGTAAACAATATCTGTATTCTTAACCCTTGTCGCAGAATGACAAGGGTTTTTTATTATGGTGATGGGTAAAGTAATAATATTTTCCGTTTGTTATTTATATTAAGCATTTTTACAGTAAGATGTTATTATAGTCTACATAAGGACACATATAAGGATGGTATAAAGAATGTTTAAACGTATACAAATATTACTGTTTTTATCCATTGTGATTGCGTTAACGCTTTTCACACAATCACTTTGGGAAGGTTGGCTCCTTACTTCCTTTTCAGTATTTATCACAATTTCTGCGATTTTAATTTCATTTCTAATTTTTCTAGAGAATCGAAACCCCCGGCAAACGTTAAATTGGCTGTTAGTGTTAGCCGCATTTCCAGTGGTCGGTTTCTTTTTTTATTTACTGTTTGGTCGGAATTATCGAAAGAAGAAAATGTTTGAAGAAAAAGCAGAACTAGACGAGATTGCATTTAAGAAAGTAGAAGGCAAACGATTTATTAAAAATGAAGAACTACTAAATTTGGGAGAGAACAAGAAAACATTATTTCAACTTGCACAAAACATGGGGAATTCCCCAATCTCTATTCATACTGAAACAAAAGTATTAACAAACGGAAATCAAGCTTTTCCTGAAATTATGAATCATTTAAAGACGGCCGAGCAACATATCCACCTCGAATACTATATCGTTCGAGACGATAACATTGGGAATGAAATTAAAGATATCCTAATTGAAAAAGCGAAAAGTGGAGTCGAAGTTCGATTCCTCTACGATGCCGTAGGTAGTTGGCGTCTCTCCAATAACTTTAAAGGAGAAATGCAAAAAGCAGGTGTTCAATTTATCCCATTCTCACCAGTAAAGTTACCTTTCTTCAGTAATAAAGTGAATTTCCGTAATCATCGTAAAATTATCGTTATTGATGGAAAAGTAGGATTTATTGGTGGGTTGAATATAGGAGATGAATATATAGGGCGTAATCAATATTATGGAAATTGGCGTGATACCCATTTATTTTTAAGGGGAGAAGCAGTCCGTAGTTTACAATTGATTTTTTTACGAGATTGGTATTACATGACGGGAAACGCTTTGTTGAAGCAAGCCTATTTGTCTCCTGAGTACGTTAATGAAGAATCGGGTGGAGTTCAACTTATTGCAGGTGGTCCTGATAGTCAGTGGGAAACAATTAAAATGTTGTTTTTCTCAATGATGGTCTCAGCGAAAAAGTCCATTTACATCGCATCACCTTATTTTATACCTGATGACGACATTTTATCGGCCTTAAAAGTTGCAGCTTTAAGTGGGATTGATGTGAGATTGCTTGTACCAAATCGCCCTGATAAACATATAGTATATTACGCATCTCAATCTTATTATCCAGAGCTTCTGGAAGCCGGTGTAAAGGTGTATCGTTATAATGAAGGGTTTTTACATAGCAAAGTCCTGATAGTTGATGAGGAGCTGGCTTCAATTGGAACGTCTAATATGGATATGAGAAGTTTTCATTTAAACTTTGAAGCGAATGCCTTTTTATATAGAACCAGTAGTACAGAAAGATTAGTGCATGACTTTTTAAATGATATTAACCATTCCACCGAGATCTTTTATGAAGAGTTTAAACAACGGCCATTCCATCAACGTGTTTTAGAGTCATTATCAAGGTTATCCTCACCCCTATTATAAGAACTAGGAACTGACAATAAAGTTCCTAGTTTTTTTATGGAAAATATCCTTTCTCATTTTTTTTATATGAAATGATAAAGTTTGTACAACGGAATTTTAAAGATAACTATTAATACAGTCGTTATTTTACATAAATACTCTTTTTTTTCACGTTTCAAAACATCATATCCTTAATATAAAAAATGTTGTTTTAGAAGGAGGTATTCCGTTGTTTAGTGCTTATGATCGTGAAGGAAGAAAAGTATGTCTACTTCATTATAATAATGAGGAGATAAAAGGGATGAGAGAAAAAACATTTTCATGTCCCGATTGTGGTGATCCGGTCATTTTAAAGACCGGAAATTATGTTACTCCCCATTTTTCCCATAAACCGAATAAACGCTGTCGACATCATGTAGAAGGGGGTGAAGGAAAATATCATGAGAATGGAAAAAGAGATTTGTATTATTGGTTTCAACAGCAGGGGATTTTCGTAAAGTTAGAATATTATATTAGACGAATAAAGCAAAGGCCGGATTTGCTGGTGAAGTGGGAAAACAAATACTATGCTATTGAATTTCAATGTTCCACTATCCCTGGGGAAGTCATAGTGAATAGATCAAGGCAATATTTATCAATTGGTATTCATCCGATATGGTTGATTGGTATGAGGCGTATATCATATAAAAGTGACCATATAATAATGCAACGCTTCGAGTGGTTGTTTTTTCAAAAACTATCAAAGGAATCCATTTCTCCAAGATTGCTTAGTTATTGCCCAAATGTAAAACGGTGCCTTCTTTTTGACGAACCTTACCCATATAAAAGAAAAGTATACGGGAGTGCCCGTATACAACCTTTGCATAGATTCACTTTTGCCCATTGGTTTCAAAATATTGAAAATATGAAATCGTCTTTCATAAATAAATGGTTCGAAATTAAGAAAATGTTCCGCTTGACTGTTCCTAAAAGGCTGTCTAGGCAGGAACAGATATTTCGGAATTGGCTATACGAGAAAGGTTTTCATCCTCAACAGTTACCCGCATATATTAACGTACCGATAAGCAGTCATTATAAAATTGAAACACCCCTCTATATTTGGCAAGCATTCCTTTGCATCGGATTCATAAAAGACCAGGAAATTGGAGAAACTTTTACCTATAACCAATGTTTGGAGTATGTAGAAAGGTGGATTATGTATCGGAATATTCCCTTTTATCATGATGACAAAGAACCAATATACGAGTACTTGTTATTGTTACAACATTTGGGCATTATCGAAACTGTTGGAAAGTACACATTTATGAAAGTAGATAACATTCACTTATACGAATTGTTAGAGGAAGCCTTGCGACAAGATGCACTTATATTGCAGAGACTTCAAGTATAGTTATGTATTAATTGCTCATGGCAAGTGGTTGTGATTCATATAAGTAATTCTCAAGAGCATGATAATACTCAATTGGAAAAGTATCAATTTGAAACCCATATTCAAACCCATTATGTGTTTGTTTTTGCCAAACAATATTTCCTTTAAGGGCAAATTCGGGTCCATTAAATGAAAAATCAATGTGGTACTTAAAATTAGAATTGGTTGGTAAATTTAAATTTGATATGAATCGTAACCCGTTTAGACTAATGTCCTTAACAGATATGTTGGTTGCTTTGTTTGGAATTTGTTCCAAGCGAAGTTGAGATCTATTATTCGATAATGTTAATCTAGAAAATTTTCGATTCTCCATGGTTAATCACCTCGAGTAAAATTGTCCTATGATATATTACCTATATAATAACGTAAAATACAAGAAATGGTAAAGTAAAAGATGATTTATTTTTGAGAAATAATTTATTGGGTATAAAGAACTAGGTTTTTGGTTCTATTGACCCTTGTTGAAAAAATTCTGCAGGTACTAAGTTTTCTTCACCGTCATGCTGTTCCCGTTCATGTTAAATCCTATAAACATTTATGAATATTACTGCAATATAATAAGATGGAAGGCAGGATATTTGCATTTTTTCAAGAATTGAAAGAAAGTGTATGAATAGAAGGAGGAATTCACTGTGTCAAATGGGAAGCAATTACCAAACCGTAACGAAATACCAGAAGAAAGAACATGGAAATTAGAGGATATATTTCCTACAGATAAAGACTGGGAAACAGAATTTGAAGAAGTCAAAGCACTATACCCAAAAATTTCAGAATATCAAGGCAAGGTGACAGAATCTGCCGATACTTTATTATCTTTACTAAAATTACAAGATGAAATCTCCGCGAGGCTGGGGAAGTTATTTACATATGCACATATGCGATATGACCAAGATACAACAAATTCATTCTATCAAGAGTTGAATACAAGGGCAGAAAATTTACTAACACAAGCTTCAAGTGCTATGAGTTTCATTGTTCCGGAAATACTAACATTAAGTGATGAAAAAGTTCAACGATATTTAGATGAGGATGAGGAACTAAAAGTTTACGAGCATTATATTCAAAATACATTGCGTCAACGTTCTCATATTTTAAGTGAGAATGAGGAGGAGTTACTGGCTGAAGTATCAGAAGTAACGGCAAACCCTGCTCAAACCTTCGGCATGTTAAACAATGCTGATATTGATTTCCCTTCTGTAAAGGATGAAAACGGTGAGGAAATTGATTTAACACATGGACGTTATATACGCTTTCTAGAATCACAAGACCGTAGTGTAAGGGAAGCAGCATTCAATGCGATGTACGATACATTTGGTAAGTATAAGAACACGTTTTCATCTACACTAAGTGGTGCTATTAAAAAGGACAATTTTTTTGCAAAAGCACGTAAATATAAGTCTGCGCGAGAAGCTGCATTAGGGTCAAACAATATTCCTGAAACGGTTTATGATAATCTCGTAGAAGCAGTTAATGAAAAATTGCCACTTTTACACAAATACGTAAAGTTGCGGAAAAAGGTTCTAGGTCTAGATGAGTTGCACATGTATGATTTGTACGTCCCATTAGTGAAAGATGTTGACATGAAGGTTACGTATGATGAGGCGAAAGAAACCTTACTGAAAGGTTTGCAGCCTTTAGGGTCTGAATATGTAAACATTGTTGAAGAAGGGCTAAACAACCGTTGGGTAGATATTGACGAGAATAAGGGAAAACGAAGCGGTGCATACTCATCTGGAGTATACGGGACGAACCCGTACATTTTAATGAACTGGCAGGATAACATTAATAATCTATTCACATTGGCCCATGAATTTGGACATTCAGTTCATAGTTATTATACGAGAAAAAACCAGCCGTTCCGTTATGGTAATTACTCCATTTTTGTTGCTGAAGTTGCTTCAACAAGTAATGAAGCAATCTTAAACGATTACTTATTAAAGGAAACCAATGATAAACAGGAAAAGCTATATCTATTGAATCACTTCCTCGAGGGTTTCCGTGGCACTGTATTCCGTCAAACGATGTTTGCGGAATTCGAACATGATATTCATGTACGCGCCCAAAAAGGTGAGGCCCTTACCGCTGAGAAAATGACAGAGCTTTATTATGATCTAAATAAACGTTATTTTGGAGATGACATCGTTGTTGATGAAAAAATTGGTTTAGAGTGGGCCCGTATTCCTCATTTCTATTACAATTATTATGTGTATCAGTATGCGACAGGATATTCAGCAGCAACAGCACTAGCAGCTCAAATTTTAGACGAGGGAGAACCTGCTGTAAATCGGTTTATCGATTTCTTGAAGGCCGGTAGTAGTGATTACCCAATTGAAGTGTTAAAACGTGCAGGAGTAGATATGACATCGAAACAACCAATTTTAGCAGCACTGGATGTATTTGAAGAAAAGTTAAATGAATTTGAACAATTAATTACAGAATAAATGAAAAGCAGTCCCCAAAGCGATTGGGTGACTGCTTTTTTAAAAACGCCTTCTAAAACCGCGAAATGCTCTTCGATAAAAAAAACTGTAAATGAGCATGTAGGATGTTACAAATAATAAAGGTAAGGTGATATAACGGGGATAAACGTTCATTAATCCTAGTATATTTACAATGACTGCCCCAATAAATAACAAAAATAAAAAATATGGGAAGGGTTTCCGCATTGTGTGTTCACCTCACTTCTTTTTGTTACAAGCATATGGCTGATAGTGATAAAACATGCTATTGATTTAGTCTGTGACAGTTTTGTGAATTCATCACAATCTATATTGATTCTAACATTTGATGATGCTATATTATTAGCCGAAGGGAAATTCACACCCTTGGACAAAGCCCCTTTGTTCGGCTGTGAAGATAACTTTCTCCCATCCCCCTTTGTCGTTTTATAAACGATATGAAGGATGACAACTCCCTTTCATCCTTCAATTAAATAAAAAAGGTGCTAACTCAATCGGAGTAGCACCTTTTTTTAATATTCTTCTTTATAACGCCAAAACGTTCCGTATTTTACAGGAACTTTATCTACTTGTCGTTTTAACTGTAGTTTTTTCATTTCCTTTTCCGCTTTTTCTAATGTCCAATCAAATACGGTTGATACTTCTTTTGTTGCAACGAATTTAAAATGGCGAAGAAATTCCTCTAAGGTTGGCTTAACAGCAGGACGGGGGGATTTACGTAATATTTCATGTAAAACAGATACATAGACATCATATGAATAAAGCCCTGATATTTTTATCCCTTCCTCATCTTCACTTTCATTAAAGAAAACAATGGTTGGCAAGTACTCTACTTCCATTTCTTTTGTTAACTTTAAATCACATTGAAGAGCACGTTTTGCGGCATCAGATTTTAAATCTTGTTTAAACTCTTCCATATCTAGATGTGTTTCCTCAGCACATTTTAATAATACGTGCTCTTCTGTAATATTTTGTTTATCAGCGAATAAATATTCTCTTACTTTCCTTAAATACCGTGTCCCTGCTTTCCCACCTTGCAGTTCTGCAGCTTTTACTGCTAATGAAGTAAGCCAAGGAGAGGAAATTGGTGTATCTATCCAAATATCATTATCACAGCTCATGCCAGTTCTACTCGCTGTTTTATTCCATTCTTTTGCAAATTTTTGCTTATTTTCCGCACATAGAAAAGACATTTTGCCACTAATAATGGGTCTTATTTTAAAGAAGCGGCCATATTCAATAATTAACTTTTTTAAGATCGGTTCCATTGCCCAACAGTCCGCACATAAAGGATCAACGAATACATATACTTCAACAGGTTTTTTTAACATGTTAAAAAAACCATACTGGGATTGACTGTCTATGTTCGTGTTGTTTGTATGCCCAGTACCTTTCTGTGTCACAGGGATTCTCCTTTCCGATCTTCTGGAGTATTCATCATATGGTTAGCAGTCATTGTTAACCGTTCAATCATGGCATTGCGATAGGGCTCTTGAATATCTGTTTCATCTATTGCCTCTATCATACAATGCAACCAAGCATCACGTCGGGTAGGAGTAATCTCAAAGGGTAAATGCCGTGCCCGTAACATCGGGTGTCCATGTTCCTGAATATATAAAGGAGGACCACCGAAAAATTGACTTAAAAATTGAGTTTGTTTGCGGGCGGTTTCTGTTAAATCTTCTGGGAAAATCGGGGCTAAATCAGGATGTTGAGCGACCCTTACATAAAATGCTTCGACAAGTTTTTTAATGGTTTCCAAGCCACCAATTCCATCATAAATCGTATCACTCATATCATTCATACAATACTCTACCCTTCTTTTTTAATTTCTTTTATTTTAGCAACGCCTGTATTTATCGGCAAATGTTCTGTTTAGTCTACTGTATGAAAAAAACGTTCAATTTTATTTGGAGTCTTCCTTTCCGGTATATGCACTTCGTTAAGTAGTCGTTGAAAGATACGTTTGCCTTCTTGATAACTGTTAGCCTCTACCTCTAATTCATAGTCCACATTTCCATTGTAACGACTAATATCGAAAACGACGGTACAATTGTTCCAATTCTTTTCAATTCGTTCAGTCTCTAACTGACCTCTATATTTCAATTTATGAATGGGAATTTGAAGTTGCTTTAATTTTTCCTCAATTGGATGTGGAAGTTGTATGTTCCCCTTCTTCCAATTGAATAATTCCTCCTTCGTCAGTTGGGCATGTGTTTCTAATAACCCTTTGGCGTGTGGTTGTTTTAGCGTACATGTATATGTCCCTAGCTTCTCCCGGATACGAAGTGCGCTACCCGCTTGCTTTAAATCGAACTCATCGGTTTCAAAATAGTAATTCATTTGTTTTTTTCCACTTTCACCTGACATATTAAGGTGTTTCAACAGTATTTCATATTCCGTTTTTGTTAATAAGTTTTTAAATTCTATTTCTATTTCTTCTTCCATGGTGTTGCCCCCTTTTTGGAACACTTATCCCTTATTATGTACAGTCTTATAGTTGAATGCAAAGGTTAGCCCTTACCAATATTTATGGTACAATAAGTTAGTGAACCCTAGACGTACCATATGTGAAACGGAATGAAAGAATAGGTGGGATTGCATTTGAATTGGGAGATATTATTGGCACCATATAGACAAGCCGTCAACGAATTAAAAGTAAAACTTAAAGGAATGAGATCACAGTTTGAGCATGAATCCCAACACTCACCCATTGAATTTGTAACAGGTCGGGTTAAACCAATCAGGAGTATTATGGAAAAGGCGAACCGAAAAAATATTCCCTCTAATCAAATTGAAAATGAAATTCAAGATATTGCAGGGTTAAGGGTTGTGTGTCAATTTGTTGGTGATATATACTCAGTTGTAGATATGTTGAAACATCGTAATGATTTTAACATTATAGAAGAAAAGGATTATATAACACGTAAAAAGGAAAGTGGATATCGTTCATACCACGTGATTATTGAATATCCCGTTGAAACGATACACGGAGAAAAGAAGCTGACAGCTGAAATACAAATTAGGACATTGGCGATGAATTTTTGGGCCACAAATGAACATTCCCTCAACTATAAATATTCTGGCCAAATTCCGCGAAATATTGAAAGTAGGTTACGCAGAGCAGCTGAAGCGGCGTTTCAGCTTGATGAGGAAATGTCCAAAATTCGTAGTGAGATACAAGAAGCGCAACGAATCTTTAAAAAGAAACAGGATACAAATTAGCAATTGGATTGATTTTCGCAAAAGAGGGGAAGGGTAAGATGAGGTTCGCAATTTTATCTAAAGGTGATATTACTTCTAATGACATTCGTACGAAGATGAAAAACTATTTATGTGAGTTTGATTTGGAATATGATGAAATTGAACCAGATCTTGTTATATCTGTAGGGGGGGATGGTACGTTATTACATGCGTTCCATTCTTATGTTCATAGATTAAACAAGACAGCTTTCATAGGTGTTCATACTGGGCATCTAGGATTTTATGCCGATTGGATGCCAAAGGAATTGGAAAAACTGATTATCGAGATTGCGAAGACGCCGTTTCAAGTTGTTGAGTATCCACTTCTTGAGATTGTCATCCAACCGAAAAACGGTGGAGAAGAAGAGCGACATATTGCGTTAAATGAAACCTCAGTCAAAACACCAGAGGGATCAGTCGTATTAGATTTAGAAATTAAAGGAGAGCATTTTGAAACGTTCCGTGGAGATGGATTATGTATCTCTACTCCATCTGGCAGTACGGCATATAACAAAGCGTTAGGTGGGGCAATTATTCACCCGTCCTTAGAATCAATCCAAATTACAGAAATGGCATCCATCAATAATCGGGTGTTTCGTACAGTGGGATCCCCACTCATATTACCGAAGCATCATACTTGTGTATTGAAGCCGTTGAATGATCGTAGTTTTTTTATTACTGTGGACCATTTTACGAAAACATATAAAGATGTAAAAACCATACAATGTCGTGTTGCACGTGAAAAAGTTAGGTTTGCTCGTTTTCGACCGTTTCCATTTTGGAAAAGAGTCCATGAGTCCTTTATCGCAGGTGAACAACGTGAGAGATAGAAGGTGCCATTATGAAATGGAGTATTAAAAAGGAACAACACGGAATGCTCGTACGGGATTATTTAATGTCCGTACGAGCATTTTCACGTCGAATATTAAAAGCAGTGAAAGAAGAGGGACGAATCCTACGGAATGGGCAAGATGTAACCGTCCGTGAAACAGTCAATCAAGGGGATATCATAGAAGTAATATTTCCGGAGGAGAAAAAGGGAAGAAATCTTGAGCCAATTCCTGTCCCACTTAATATTGTATACGAAGATGATGACATTATTGTTATGAACAAGGAGGCAGGTATACCTGTAATTCCATCGAACCATTACAGAGGTGCTACCATTGCCAATGGGTTAATTCATCACTACGAAAAGTTAGGATTATCATATACTGTTCATATCGTCACTAGGCTTGATAAAAATACTTCTGGCCTAATGTTAATTGCAAAGCATCGTGTAAGTCATGCCATCCTAGCAGAATCCCAAAAAAAGTGCCAAGTAAAACGTACCTATATGGCATTTGTTTCCGGACATTTGTTACAGAAGCAGGGAACTATTCATCTCCCTATCGGTCGTAAACCTACATCTATTATCGAACGAGAAGTTCGTCAAGATGGACAAGAAGCGACTACGCATTATGAACTTGTAAAGGAGGAACGTACTTTTTCGATATTAAAAGTTCAATTAGAAACAGGGCGAACGCACCAGATTCGAATCCACTTTGCACATATTGGTCATCCTTTGTTAGGAGACGATTTATATGGTGGATCAGTAGAATTAATCGGAAGGCAAGCACTTCATTGTCACGAGTTAACGTTTCCCCACCCTTTTACAGGAGAAAATCTACGTTTTACCGTCGATTATGCCGAAGATATGGAGCGTTTACTCATATAACACGTTAGAGGGATGGTCACCGGATGACACCTGATTCGGTTATGTTTACTTCTGGTTTTACTTCAATTTCTAAAGAAGGATATATGTCGTCCCACTTCTTTTCATCCCAGTTTCGGTCTTTGCTTCTTACATAAGCGGAAATTTCTAACGGGTCTATACCGTGTTCTTGGAACCTTTTAATTAGCTCTTCGCCGTCACTTTTAATTTTTTTCGTAATTTTCTTCTCCAGTCTTTTCAGTACTTTATTTGTTACTTCTTGTTGCTTGTACTCCTCAATAGATGCTTCCACTTTTACATGTAGCGTGACTTTAGGTTGTTCCTTCATTTCCACTTTTATTTTTCGCTTAGTACGTGTTCGTAATGACGATTCATCCTCACCATCATTTTCCTCATCTTTGAAAATGAAAGGTCCTTTGCCGCTACGAGTTGCGAGCATTTTAAATAACATCGTTTGTTCCGTGTCAATCTTATCAACATATTTATCTTCATCAAATAATCCAACCCCGTTAACGACAATACGGTCCTTTTGAGCCTTCAAAATCGGCAGATAGGGATCAACTCCTTTTTCGTAATAGCTATATACAAACTCTTTCAAATTCATGTCAGGTAATATACCACTTTCCATATTTTGACGAATTAAGTCAGATAAGTAAATGCCTGTTCCTTTGTAGCTATATTGTTTTTTTAACGCGTCAGCTGTAGAACCTTCGAATACAGCGATATTTAAGTTGGAACCTATAGTTGGATCACGTTGCAAACTGTCAATGAGTTTGATAACACCTTCTTTCGCTGTCTCTTCATTTAATAATAAAACTTCTAACTTACCTGCAACTAACGTTTCTGAAGATTGTTCATTTAACTTCTTTACCACCTCATGTGCCATAGATCCTTCATCTGAATATTGAAATTCGGTAATTTGTTGATCTTGTCCATATTGAGGGACATATGCAGTTCCTAAGAGTCGGTCTTTTTCAATTAAATCGTAGCCAAGCACAGTGATTAAATGAATTTCGTCAACGATATATGTCTCTATATTATTACTAGAAAAAATGGCAAGGAAAAAAGCAATATAAAAAAATACTACTCTAACTTTTTTCATGACGTGGATTCACCTTTTTTCGTATTAAATAGAAGAAACAAAGGATTGGAATGTAACCGTACATTAATATGAGACCGGTGTTTGATATGAACGTGCTAAACTTATCAATCATTGTACGATCTTTTAAATATAAACAGATCATAAACGAAATAATGGCGAGCAGATAAATGTTATGTTTCTGTTTGTAATTTGCCATTCGCTTCAATCCGCGACTAGCTGCCCACATCGTTAAGCACATATTTGGTAAAGAGACAACGAACCAAGAAACAATCCCAATATATTCAAACCGTTCTACAAAGGGGAGTTCTACAATTTTCCACATCCCGAGTGTTGGCCAAATTACATCTTTTAAGTAATCTAAACTGTAGTATGACAAAGTAATCATTAAGTTAAGCAAGTATATAAATGTCGTATGGATTAAACCTAGGTGTGCCCACTTCTGTGATGTCTCCGGTTTTTGAATAAAAGGATAGAAAAGTAGTAGGGTGCCGAAGCCTAAATAACTTAAAATCGCCAACCTTGACGACATAAAAATATCCTTGATTGAATGGTCAAATATAGGTAACAAGTTGTGAAAATGTGAAAACTCTAAAGGTGACAGCAACGTTAATATTAAATAATAAGGTATAACAAGGCCGAAAAAACATATTCCTGTTACAGTACGGAAACCACCGGTAATTACGTAAAAAATAAGTGGGTAAATTACAAGTGCCAAAGACCAGGTATTGAGTTCTTCAAACATCCATACTTGAATAATTTCAATATACATTCGAACAATTGTCGTAGATAAGAGAAAAAAGTAAACGATGAGAATGGTATTAAATAAATTTCCGACCCACTTTCCAAATACTTTTTTATGAATATCTATAACATCGCTTTTTTCCTTATTCAACATCCAATATATTAACCATAATATGAAATGGGTAGCTATCGCGGCAATTATCACAGACATCCAGGCATCTTGTTCGGCTGGTTCTATAATCTGTGATTGAAAAGTTAATAAACCTATCCCGATTTGCACAGATGTAATAAGAAAAAATACGAGGTTGGGTGATACTTTAAACTGATCTTTAATAGGTTGTCCCATCTTATAATCCCTCAACTATTCATCAATGTCGTTCGTCTCGTTTACCTTTTTACGATTAAACCTTTGACGGTTTTGTGCTAGTACCCCTTTTGGTCGTTTCGATTGCATAGAAAACGGAAGTCGCACGAACGCATCTTTTAAATCTTTTGAGTTAAACGGAAACAAAGGTTGTAAAAAGGGTCTTCCTATAGAAGTTAGGCGCAAAAGGTGCGTTAATATGTAACTAAAGCATAACGCAATCCCTAACAATCCCCATATGTGAGCAAAGATGAGAAATGGGAAACGAATGATTCTAATTGTATTCCCCATGTTGTATACTGGGGTCGTAAAAGAGGCAAGTGCAGCTAAGGCTACAATAATTAACAATACATTACTAGTTAAACCCGCCTCTACAGCTGCTGTACCAATAACGATACCACCAACGATACCAATCGTTTGACCGACTTTTGTCGGTAGCCTTGCTCCAGCTTCTCGTAACAGTTCAATCGTCATTTCTAAAAAGATGGCCTCTAAAATAGGCGGTAACGGTACTTGTGTTCTAGATGCAATTAACGGTCCTAATAAAGCTTTAGGTAACAATTCGTAATGATGTGTCAATACGGCTACATAAATAGGTGTAATTAAGATGGAAAAACTAACGGCAAACAGTCTAAGAACACGAAAGAAGGACGCAATTTGCCAATTTAAAAAGTAATCTTCAAACGCTGAAAAAAATTCTACTAATGTCGTAGGACAAATAAGAACATGTGGTGAACCGTCAACAATAATGGCTATTTTTCCTTCTGCTAATATAGAGGTAACACGATCGGGACGTTCAGTATTCAAAATTTGAGGAAAGGGTGAATTTTGGTTATCGGATATGATTTGTGATACAAACGAACTGTCAATAACTTGATCAATATCTATATCTTCAATTCTTTGAATGACGGTTTGGACATTCTCTTTATTCGCAATACCGTCTAAATATAATACTGCAACTTTCGTTTTTGTTAAGCTTCCTACATTAATGGTTTCAACCTTAAGCTGTTCTGTTTTTAACCGTTTACGTACTAAGTGCAAATTCTTATCTAATGTTTCAACAAATGATTCTTTAGGTCCAACAACTGAAAACTCAATTTCTGGTATTGAGACATCCCTTGATTGATTTAGAGGAATTGGGATAAGTAATATTTTTGCAGCATTTTTCTTAAGGTGTATGGAAATAAACCCTTTTAATAAATTTTCTTGGATTGTTTTCGGGTCACTCGTTATAATGCCTTGTTCAAATGGTATCCCTTCTTTAATGTCCTCTAAAGATTTCATGTTAGCTTGTAAATTAGGTAATAAGTCCCGATGCAACACTTTCGTATCTATAATTGGTTTAAAGTATGAAAGTATAAAATGCTGTTTTACTTCTCTTTGAATAAAGTCGTTTGATGTAGATAATGATTGGAATAAATTAGAAACGTCATGTTTCGAAGAGCGTAGTTTCATATCGCCACAACCTATAAGGGATATTTTTGACATTGCTTTTCGTTATTTTGTCCTATCGACAAAGACCTATTCTTAATTAAAAAGGAGAATAGAAAAGACCTTTCGGTGTTGAAAGGCCATAAAGAACAGGAGTAAACTTAGTCAAACGTGCGAAACTTTTCTTCATTGAAGGGTTGTAATGAAGGAACGGAAACGAATGTTTCTTCTGGTAAGCGAAAAGCTGTTAATAAGCCGCCAAACACACAACCTGTATCAATATTAACGGTTTTCCCAATGATGCGTGGTTTGGCAACTGGAGTGTGACCATATATAATCCAGCGCTTACCGGTATAATGTTTTGCCCAGTCACGCCGTTCAGGCATTCCTTTTTCATCTGTTTTTCCTGTTATATCCCCATATAAAACAAATGTTTTCACCCGTTTTCCTGTTTTTCCGATCATCTCCTCTTTAATACCAGCGTGAGCTACAACAGCATTTGCTTTATCTAATATAAGATATAAAGGAGCGTCTTCATAAAGCTCAATAAACTGTTGTTTTATCCCTTCCTGTTCTTGTTTCGAAATGGATTCAAGCTCCGCTACGGTCGTTTCAAGTCCGTGTTTAATTTGTACATTATTCCCTAAGAAGTAACGGTACAATTTATTACAATGATTTCCGGGAACATATCTGGCTTTATCTTGTTTTATCATATTATAAACAAGTTTCACCACATTTAGGGATTGTGGTCCACGGTCTGTTAAATCTCCTACGAACACGGGTATTCTCCCCTCTGGATGGGCAAAGATACCTCTGTCATTCGCCTCGTATCCTAATTTTTTAAGAAGGGCTAGTAATTCCTCATAGCAACCGTGGATGTCTCCCAAAACATCTACTTTCAATCCAAAACACTCCTTATCCCCTTTAACAGTATTGATATTGTTATCTTCTCCAGCTCTCCTTTAATCAAACATAGATATGTGGGTTCTTAAACGTACGTTTAAGACAATTCCTACCCCAACGAGGTAAGCTAGCAATGAGGTACCACCATAGCTTATAAACGGTAAAGGGAGACCGGTAATTGGTAATAGTTGCAAGGACATGCCGATATTTTGAATAATTTGATAAGTAAACATTCCAATAACACCTGTGCATAAGTAGCTGCCAAATGGATTTTTACATTCCAATGCTATATGAATCATTCGATAAATTAATAAAAAGAATATTGTAATTAATAAACTGGCACCGACAAAACCAAACTGTTCTGCAATCGCAGAGAAAATCATATCAGTATGGCGTTCAGGTATATATACTTGTATATTCATGAATCCTTTTCCTACGAGCTGTCCTGAGCCAATCGATAACATTGCTTTTAATATTTGCATTCCTGCTGTATCTGAATGGCTTTCTGGTTCCATCCAAGCTTCAAAACGTTCGAAAACGTGATTGAAAATCGTTCCCCCAAGTTGGTTCTCGACAAAACTTGGGAAAAAAAAGTAAAGTGATATAAGGGAAGCAATAATGATAATAAATACCGAAAAAATTGTAATGAGAATGCTCCATCGAATGCCGGACACGAGAATTAAAAACGCAGTAATTGCAGATAAAACTAAAGCTGTTCCTAAATCAGGTTGTATGGCAACAAGTAATATTGGTGGGAGTGCTATTAAAGAAATTTTAACAATTAACCAAATATCATCACGAAATAGTCGCTTTTTTCTTTTTTCATTATGAGCGGTAATGACATGACTGATTGTAATGATATAGAGAAGTTTCATAAATTCCCCTGGTTGAAAGGTTAAATTTAACCCTGGAATTGAATACCAACTCGTTGCGTTGTTTAATGTTAAAACAATAGGGGCTGGTAGGATGAACAATCCAGCTAATAATAGAATTCCGATACTGTATAATACCCAAGACAACCTTCTTAAGTGTTCATAATCAACTAGCATAAATACAGCAATTACGGTAGCACCAACGACGTACCAAATCGATTGTCGAAGATAAAATTTCGTTCCAACAATTGAAGGTGGTAGGAAAGGTTGAATCGTATAGAGGGTAAAACAGCTTATAATTCCAAGTATAATGACGATACATATTAAAAAGTAATCTACTTTCATAGGTTGTTTTTTATCTATCATCCAAAATTTCCCTTTCCGATGAATCAGGATTTGTATGAAACTCCCTAAATTTTTTGTTAACGATTTAGTATTGTTGTAAATAAAGGAGTTTTCATCAACATAGCTAAATTGTTATAAGTTTTGTTCGTTGACAAAAGTCTATATAAGCCTTTAAGATAAAACGGTCTTTATCCATTTTAACTGGGTGGGAGGAGGTATATTCATGGAACATTTAGAGGAAATTGAACGACAAAAACTATGGGACCGTATTGAAAGTACATTATTAAATGAACAGATCGATCAATTCCGAGCCGAGTTTTTGGAACTTCATCCATACGACCAAGCAAGAATATTTGAAGATCAATCTGAAAAAGTGAGAAAACAAATTTATACCTATCTTTCCCCAGAGGAAATTGCCGAAATTGTAGAACATTTAGATGCTGGTTATGTTGAGGTTTTATTTACGGAAATGAATCCCCAATACTCTAGCCAAGTAATCGCTGAGATGTCCACTGATGATGCTGTAGATATACTAAACACATTAAATAAAAACGAAGTGGCAAGCTTTTTGGCAATTATGGATAAGCCGCACGCTGATAAAATAAAAGAGCTGTTGCATTACGAGGAAAAGACAGCTGGTAGCATTATGACAACAGAATTCGTTGTTATACATTCGTCTATGACCGTACGGGAAGCAATGTTACATTTGCGTAAAGAGGCTCCGGGAGCAGAAACGATTTATTATGTTTATGTTATCGATGATGCTAAACATTTAGTTGGTGTTATCTCTTTACGTGACTTAATTGTAGCAGAAGATGACTGGTACATTTCTGATATTATGAGCGAACGAATCGTCTCAGTACCTGTCGGTGAAAATCAAGAAGAGGTTGCCAGAATGGTGCGTGATTATGACTTTTTAGCACTACCTGTTGTTGATTTCCAAAATCATCTACTAGGAATTATTACGGTAGATGATATTATGGATGTAATGGAAGAAGAGGCAAACGAAGATTATTCGAAATTGGCCGCTGTAGCAGACGTTGATACACCAGATGTCAACGCACTGTCCGCAGCAAAAAAACGTTTGCCATGGCTGATCATTTTATTGTTTTTAGGAATGCTAACCGCTAGCTTAATTGGTAGGTTTGAAAATACATTAAATGAAAAAGCAATACTAGCCATTTTCTTACCTCTTATAGCCGGTATGGCAGGAAACACCGGCACACAGGCATTAGCTGTTGCTGTCCGAGGTATTGCAACGGGGGAAATAGAAAAAGAAGGAAAATATAAATTGTTGTTTAGAGAAGCAGGTACTGGATTAATTACGGGCATAAGCTGCGGAGTTTTAATCACATTGATTGTCTATTTATGGCAAGGTCAATTGTACTTGGGCATTTTAGTTGGAATATCTATTATGATTACACTAGTTATTGCAACATTGGCGGGGTCTTTTATCCCATTGCTCATGCATAGACTAAACATTGATCCGGCAGTAGCCAGTGGCCCCTTTATTACAACAATTAATGATATTATCTCTATACTAATTTACTTCGGGATGGCAACATTGTTTATGAATATGTTGATTTAAGGAGAGGGGGACGAGTGAATGGAACATCATGCGACATCCATTAGTTCACTTGTTATTGTCATATTAGCTGCGTTTATAACACCAATTTTATTACACCGTTTTAAATTGAAACTTATACCCGTAGTGGTAGCAGAGATTATTATTGGGTTAATATTAGGTAAAAGTGGATTTGATCTCGTTCATGAAGATTCATGGTTAGAAACGTTATCGACACTAGGGTTTATCTTTTTAATGTTCCTTAGTGGGTTAGAAATAGATTTCTCACCCTTTGCTAAAGGGAAAGCAAATAAACAAATTAAAAGTAACAACGGTCAACCAAACCCTGTTGTTGCAGCTTCATTAGTCTTTGTCGGTATTTTTGTCATATCTTTAGGTTTATCTTATCTGTTTGTCATTTGGGGATTTATTGAAAATGCCTTCTTAATGACATTAATTATTTCTACCATATCCCTTGGTATCGTCTTACCAACACTAAAAGATGCAAATCTATCAAAGACTAATGTAGGTCAGACGATTTTGCTTATCGCAGTTATAGCTGACTTAGCAACTATGATCTTACTAGCTGTATTTGTATCGATTTATGATTCAGGAGACGGCAACACGTGGTTACTCTTAATCTTATTTGGTGCAGGTGTCTTGTTCTACTTTGTAGGGAAACAGTTCCAACGATTTTCATTCTTAGAAACGTTGACAAAAGGCACGATTCAAATTGATACACGGGCGATTTTTACATTAATTATTGTATTAGTTGCTATTTCCGAGTCAGTAGGTGCAGAAAACATTTTAGGAGCATTTTTAGCAGGTGTTCTTGTATCATTACTCTCACCGAATACAGAAATGGTGAAGAAACTGGATAGCTTCGGTTATGGGTTCTTAATTCCTATCTTCTTCGTTGTCGAAGGGGCTAAGATTGATTTATGGTCATTATTAACAGATCGGAAGATGCTGTTGCTTATTCCGTTGCTAGTAATAGCACTATTTATCTCTAAGATTATCCCTGTACTCATTCTTAGAAAGTGGTATGATTGGAGAACAGTTATGAGTTCTGGAATTATATTAACTTCTACGTTATCCCTCGTGATTGCAGCAGCTAAAATTGGGGAAAGAATGGGTATGATTGACAGCCAAATGTCAGGAACATTAATTGTTGTTGCTGTCATAACTTGTTTGATAGCACCTGTATTCTTTAATAAGATATTCAAACGCCCAGAGGACACAGAGCACAAACAAGTGATTGGTTTCATTGGTTCTAACCAAATGACATTGCCTGTAGTGCGAGAATTAGACATTGACTTATATGAAACACACCTTTACCATACAAAAATGGAAAAGTTGGATGAAAATACTTCAAAAACTGCATTCGACATTAAAGAAGTGGAAAGTTACAGTACGTCCGAACTCGATTCAATGGGTGTGTTTGAAGTGGATATTCTAGTTATATCTACCGGTGATGAACAATTAAACTCAGACATTGCAGTGTTTGCAAAACAAAAAGGAGTAGATCGGGTTATTGCTCGGGTTGAATCTCCTGATTTAGACCAATATTTAAAAACGAACGAAGTGGAAGTGTTTTCTGTCTTCCTATCAACGAAAGCACTGTTAAAAGCCATGATTGTTGCTCCAAGTGTTGTGGATATTTTGACAAACCATGAAAGTCAGCTATATGAAATAAATATGAACAACACAGCATATGACGGGATTATGCTACGGAACTTCCCATTTACTGGGGATGTTATTATGGTTCGGATTTTCCGTGGAAAAGATTCGATTGTTCCGCATGGAGATACAGAATTGCGTTTTGGAGACCGGTTAATTGTTACAGGATCCAGTGAATATGTAGAAGAGTTGCGTACTATTTTGGAGTTTTGTGAATAGGAAAAGTCGTTTAGACTCCTTACTAATCGTAAACAATGATTAGTGAGGAGTTTTCCTTATAAATAAGAAATGTTTGAGATTTCAGAGGGAATTGTATAAAATAGTACTAGGTACTAATAACAAATAATAATTTTTTTGTAATCATAGGAGGTTACGATATGAATTTCTCTTTAGAGGGTCGTACATATGTAATTATGGGTGTTGCCAATAGACGTAGTATCGCTTGGGGGATTGCACGCTCATTACATGCTGCAGGTGCTCGCTTAATTTTTACATATGCCAATGAACGTTTTGAAAAGCCGGTTCGTGATTTAGCTGGAACGTTAGAGGGACAAGAATCCCTTTTTTACGAGTGTGATGTGACAGATGATGAAGCGATTGAAAAAACATTTACAGACATCAAAAGCGATGTAGGTGTCATTCACGGCTTAGCTCATTGTATTGCGTTTGCAAAAAGGGAAGAACTTCAAGGTGAGTTTTTAAATACAACGAGAGATGGCTTCTTATTAGCTCATAACATTAGCGCATACTCTTTAGCTGCTGTAGCTCAGCAGGCACGCAAGATTATGACGGAAGGTGGCTCCATTTTAACCCTTACGTATCTTGGAGGCGAACGTGTCGTTGAGAACTATAACGTAATGGGAGTAGCAAAAGCAAGCCTTGATGCAACAATGAAGTATTTAGCTAACGATCTTGGAAAAGAAAACATTCGGGTAAATGCAATTTCAGCAGGTCCAATCCGCACACTTTCAGCAAAAGGTATTGGCGACTTTAACTCTATTCTAAAGGAAATTGAAGAGCGTGCTCCCCTTCGCCGTACAGTTACTCAAGAAGATGTAGGTAACACTGCTTATTATTTAATGAGCGACCTCTCTAGTGGTGTAACAGGTGAAATTATTCATGTAGATTCTGGTTACAGCATTCTTGGACGATAAAGATTTTAAAAAACGTTCCGCTTTATAAGCGGAACGTTTTTTTTTGTTGGTGAAGACATAAATTCAGCTCCTTTCACCGAATGGGCGAATGATACATATAGTATTTTGTAGAAGATTAATTGAAAGGGGTAGAAAAATGGCTAATGAGGACCGAGTAGTTCAAAAGCCTTTACTATATATCGCCCAACCTAAGGAAGAGGATATTGAAGTTTCGATGCAAAATTATTACTACAGCCGTAGTTTAGAAAAGAACAATAAAAGGAACGATGATGGCGATGATGTGAATAAGCCAGATGAAAGTAAAGGTAACAGACAAAAGTTTCGTGACCTTTCCATTGCAGAGAAAGTAGAGTATTTTCTTAATATGCCAAGAAATGTTCCACAAATGAAGTGTGAATTATTTACAAAAGAAAAACGATATACCGGTTATATTGTAAATTATGAAGACGAAGAGGTAAGCATGAGACTCTTCCAAGCTCCATATAACGTAAAGATAACAATTAGCGAAATAGATGATATCCGTTTATTAGGATTTTAGTTTAGCTACATTTGTTTCCCTTTTGTAAAATATCAGGGCAAATAACCATTCGATTCCAGTACATTCGCATAAACTGTACCGTGTAGATAACTAAGTGAAAAGGAGGCATAGTTTCCATATGTCTGATAAAAAAAGAGAAATACATGTAAAGGATCTAGTAATTAAGGCGGATAACGTCATTTTTGAGCCGCCGTTAAGACGCTCGCCTAATCCATTTTCACGGCGCAGACAAGATGAGATGGTTGAAGATAGTGCAAATCATGATGAGAGCAGTAGTGTATTGGACGCAAAGGATGACGATGAAGACCCAAAACGTCCTCCGTTTTCTTGGATATAAGTCCCATAATAAAGAAGGCAGTCTTAAAGGGCTGTCTTTTTTTATAGGAGGGAGTGATCACTATCGGTAACAGAGTAAAAGGAAATCAAATTTTCCGTTTTTTGCAAGCATTTGATCGATTTCTTGATCAAAATGAACATTGGCTACAAAGGCCTGAACGTCAAATGTATGATTTAGAAGCTAACATGGAGTATTGGGAAGCTCATTTTACACAGCAAATATGGATTGTGGAAGAATCTATAAAAAAAATCGAACAAAAATTAGAGGATTCATAGTGCGGTTTGCATAAAAATAATATGAGAGGAAATGGTGAGAGGGAGTCGAAAAAATGGGGTATATTCTTCCTATAAAACAATTTGAGTATGAACAATATTTTAAGAGGACAGTTAAAGACGTACAAACTCCGTTCCAGTTAGAGAAACTGACAAAGGTTAAAAAAAGTCATAATAAGGGAAGACAGTCTTCAGGTTTGTTGCAAATGGAAAACGTAGGTAATAAAGCCTCTGGGCAAATCGATTTTCCAGTGGATGATGATCTTGTCGTCCAACTGACGGGGAAGGGAAAATATATTAACAAACGGATATAAGGAGCTTATGGTATGAACTTTACTAGACTAAATGACACTTGTTATTACTTTGATGCACCAGTAAATATTGGCTATATACATCAAGGTAATGAAGGTATGCTTATTGATGCAGGGATCGACTCATCCACGATGAAAAAAGTATTACACATTTTAACTGAACATAATTTGCCTATTACACACCTATTTATTACACATGCCCATGCAGATCATTACGGAGGAGCCAAATATTTACAAACGCACCAATCAATTACAACGATTGCCCCAAAGTTTGAATCAATTATTATGCAATACCCAATTTTAGAACCTTTATATCTGTTTGGGGGCAATGACCCAATACGAGACATTCGTAACAAATTTTTAGAAGGGGAACCGATAAAAGTAGATATTGAAGTTGAAGAAGGGGATTATCAGTTCAGTACTTTCGTAGGAGAAGTTATGATTTTACCCGGGCATAGTTATTTTCAAGCTGGATTGTTAATAAATGGTATTTTTTATGCTGCGGATTCATACTTTGGTACAGAACAGTTAACTAAGCATAAAATACCATATATAACCGATGCAGCTAAAACATTACGTAGTTTAGATATTCTTCTCGAACTGAATTGTGAAGGTGCAGTACCTGGACATGGAAAATTTGAACAGACATTTAAAAAAACAGTTCAGGAAAATATAAGGTATCATGAAAACATTTTATCGGACATAAAATATTGTGTTGGAAAAAGGGAAGCAGGAATTAGTCATGAAGAATTAGTGGCTTATATGTGTGAGAAATATCATGTACAATGTCATCAATTATCACAATTTCTCTTATACCGTACGGCAGTCACTGCTTATGTCACTGCATTAATTAAGAAAAACGAAATAAAGTACAACATGCAGCGTTTTCGCTGGATGTTTTATATAGATGAAGGAGGAGGCTAATATGGTTCAACATACAAGCCTTCGCCTTCCTTCCATTCAGCAAACATAACTTGTTTATAATCTTTAATATTTTGTTGTTCAAGTTTCTTCTTTACATCCTCTTCTGTTAAGTTTACCTCTTTTAAATTATCTCTGACAATTTCACCATCTAAAATAATGGAATAGGGTAATGTGGCTGGTTGAGAAGTTATGTGTAAGTCGTCACGTGTCGGTGTTTGGTTCCTCGAGTTTTTTAGTACGGAGATTGTACCGTCTGTTTCAAAAACAGCAAATTCTACATCACGAATGGAGAATACGTTTTTGGATCTAAGAAGATGGAGCAGCTGACTCATGTCCAGTTTCACTTGTTTCAGTACATCTTTTTTAATTTCCCCTTTATTAATGACAATAGCCGGTCGTCCTTCCAAAAATGCTCTCGTCTTCTTAAATTTTTGCGTAATCAATTCAGTTGTATAAAGAAGTCCTCCCCATAAGGCAACAGCAAATAGTATTTCTCGTATTCCTGCCTTATCATCATATAATGCGTTACCGACTAATTCCCCTAGTACGAGTGCAGCAATGAAATCAAAGGCAGTAATTTGTGTGATTTGTGATTTACCTAATAGCTTCGTTAACCCGAACAAGGCAACAAACCCTACAAGGGTTTCGACGAAGATTTTCGTGTAATCCATGAACCTCACTACTTTCCGTCCATTGATTTGCTTTTTTTATCGTCTCCCCTTTTATTGAAAAAGATACATAAAAAAAGACCTGTGCGAAAGAAACAGGTCTATGTACGATTATAATTGTTTGATCATGGTTACGTGAGGGATTCCGGCATCCATAAATTCACCAGAAATGGTTTTATAGCCTATTGATTGATAAAAACCTTCAGCATGTGTTTGTGCATTAAGCTTCGCCTTCTGAAAACCTTGGTTTTTAATTTCATCCTCCATAAACTGGATGATTTCTTTCCCATAATGGTTTCCGCGGTACTCTTTTCGTACGCAAATTCTTTCCAGTTTTCCGTATTGGTCCATGAAGCGTAATCTGCTAGCTGCAACCGGTTGTTCGTTCACATATCCTACAAAATGAGTCGCTTCATTTTCATGTTCATCAATTTCTTCTTCAGGAGGAACATTTTGTTCCTCAACGAATACAGTGTTTCTCACATAGTAAGCATCATTTCGTTCTTCATCTGTTATAGCAATTTTTATTTTCATTAACGATCTCCACCTAATTTAAATGTTTCGTAAACGGTCCATGAACCATTTTCTAATTGGTATAGAAGTTGAAAACGGTCTATCGTTTCTTCAATATCAAACTTGTTCATTTGCAGCACACCGAATACATCAGAATGCTCATCGGTAGATAACTCTTGGCCGATCGTTACGTGAGGAACATAAGCAAATGAACGTTCCTTCGGAAACTTCCCTTCATAAAGCTTTTCATTAAGTTTTAGCAATTCTTCTACTGGTTCAACCTTTAAATATACCGTATTCGTTACGGGATAAAAGGATCCGGCCTTTTTAATAATTAATGGAAAGGGTTTTGTCTCTTTCGCAACTTTACGGAGTTCGGTAGCTAACTCTTCAATAATTTCATCATCCGCATCAAATTTTTCTTTGAGTGTTACATGTGGGGGGATGAGAGAATAATTTGGATCATATCGTTTTCGGTAAGAGTTAGCGATGTCTTGAACTTCTTTGGATGGAAAAATGACAATGCCATATTTCATAAGGTAACCTCCTTTTATATTTTCAAAATTTTCATTTCGTTGCATTGGAAAAGTGAGTTAATATACATTATATCAAAAAATTGAATTTCATATCGAAAGTTATGATTCATTTTTTTCCGAAAGTTTTTACTAATGCTCTCGGCATATCCTTTTGCCAATGTTTCCACGTATGATTTCCACCCTCAAGTTCGTAATACGTGTAATCATCGACTCGGTCCATTAATAAGTTTCGCAGCTCCCGGTTAGGAGTTAGGAAATCTTTTGTTCCGTCACTTGTTGTTTGTACGGCTTTTTCATCTGTTCCAATTGTATGGTAAACCGTCATTGCAGCAATTTCCTCTGACTGTTTCACTGCGTTTTTAACATTTTCGTTTACATAAGGAGATTGCATAACAACTTTCCCAAACGTATTTGGATATTGTAGAGCGGTCATCAATGATACGGTACCACCTAACGAATCGCCAATGAGGCCCCTGCTTCCACTCATATAATAACTAGGAATTTCTTCATCCAAAAGGGGAACAACTTCAAAGCGAAGAAATTTCATATATGCTTCCTGGTTCTCACCTTTTGGATGATATTTCTCTCTCCGGTCATAACGATCCTTATAATGAATGCCAGCGAAGACAGTGTTTTCAATTTCCTTGTTACTATGTAAACGATCACTAAATGTAGCAATTCTTCCTAATTGATAATAATCGTTTCCGTCTTGCATAATGCACAAATGATATTTATAAAGCTTTGAAAAATGTTCTGGTCGATATATTTTTACAGTTAACGTTTCAAGTAAATATTTACTTTCAATCTCTTTATGTATCATCGTACCCTTTCTTTTCACCGTCGCACCTCCGTAAAATCCAGTCACAATCATCATTTTAACATAAAAGAGAAAGAAGCAAATTCCAACAGATTTTTCGACATTTTTCTTTTGCTGAGGATGATATAATATTTTATTCAAGGGGAGGAAAAGGAGGAAGTAACTGTGAGCAATCATTCGAAACCAATTCCGAGTCAAGAAGTGGAACGGGCTGCAAGACAACTGTTAACAGAACGTGGTGTCCTAATTGATGATATTGCTGAGATTGTATTTGAAATGCAATATCCATACAATAAAGACTTACAGCTAAGTGATTGTATTGAGAGTGTGGATCGAGTGTTAGAAAAAAGGGAAATTCAGCATGCAATACTAGTAGGGATTGAGTTGGATAAATTAGCAGAACGAAAAGCGTTGTCTGAACCGTTACAATCGATTGTTGAAACAGATGAGGGGCTATTTGGAGTAGATGAAACGATTGCTTTAGGAGCAGCATTAGGTTATGGAAGTATTGCAGTAACAACATACGGTCATCTTGATAAACATAAACTTGGTATTATTAAACAACTTGATACGAAAAGAAGCAAGTATGTTCATACATTTCTAGATGACATTGTTGCTAGCATCGCTGCTAATGCTTCTAGTAGGCTGGCACACCGACAAAGGGATTGGGATGACCAGTTACCTCGAAAAGAAGTGGAGCGTCGTGACCAAGAAGAGCGGTTAAGTTAAAGGTTTCTCAAATGAGGAACCTTTTTTCATTAGGAAGTGTGAGTATGAATTTATGTTGAAAACGAATAATAACACATACGAATTGTTGTGGCTGGTTAAAAGGAGGTCATACGCGTGTCTTTGATTGTAAAGGTGATGCTCTGCTTATTGATTGTTTTATCGTTCAACAATCCGTTTATATTCGCTCAACAGATAGAAGTTGTAAATCAAAAAATGACCGAAGTACAAATGGAGGTACATGAGGTTCGTGAAATAAAACATAATTATCGGATTGATATGAATATACCAGAATTTAAGGGAATGGAAGACACCTTTTTTCAGATGAAATTAAATTATTATTTAAAAAAGGTTGCCGATGAGCAGAAGGAAAAGTTTCTAAATGACATAAAGGAACTAAGCAAAACAAATGAAAATACAAAGAACTCTTCACCAAACCGATTGACCGTTGAACCTGTTCTAGTGGCGAATGGAACAGTTGTTTCTGTACGAACTACAATTTACAAAAGGTTAGGCGATGAAGAAGAGGAAAAAGTCAGAACGTTAAATATACTGAACGAAGAGAAGGCAAAGCCGTTACGTCTTAAAGATTTGTTTAAAAAAGGGGTACCATATAAATCCATGATATCCAGCAAGATTCAAGAGGAAATGGTTCATAAAAAGAGAGAAGGAATGCAATTTTTTGAAGGGAAGAAGGAATTTACAACGATTGATAAAAAACAACCTTTTTATATAAAGAATGAAAAGTTAGTTATTGTATTTGATGCTGGGGAGATTGCCCCGCAATCTGCAGGGACGGTTTTCTTCCCCCTGTCGATAGCTGATTTGAAAGACAAGCTGAAAAAGAATATTTATCAAAGCCTTATGTAAAAAACGAACCGTCGCCCGGTCTCTCATTTTAATGATAACTAATAGCCTGACTTCCGTATTGTTTCCACCCAGCAATAAAGGACTCCTTCGGCATGGCTCTATTTTTTTGAGCAAATAGGGGATCATTAAAGTATATATAATCGTCATCGTAGCCTGTAACGAGGACAGAGTGCTCTTGGTATGTAATTTTAACTTTACCGGTTGGTGTTTCCCATGTTTGCCAATAGCTATCAGGTAAATATCTAAATTCACTTGTATTAATAACCCATACCGGCTTTCCTGCATCTAACTGCTGAAGTACTTTATCGAAGCTTTCTCCCGACAAATTTATGATACGGTCTTGCAGGTACTTCCTTGCTAGTTCTTCAATAGGTTCGTTAAATACGCCAAATCCAGGTTCGTCAAGAGTATACATATTTCCAACAAACCCGTCATGGGGGTTTCCAAAATAAACTTTTCCGTCTTGTCTTTCATATGGAGTTGGATCCTTCGTCACTTCTTCAGCCAAAGTCATTTTGTCAACGGTAACCCCTGCATGAACTAAAAGCATGGCTAAAGTAGTTACTTCACAGCCCCGTGGTAGTTCCGGTAATTGAGATATAAGGGGAGCATCGATTAAAACACGGCTACTCGATGACAGTTCTTGTACAATTACACTCGAAACCCATCCTTGTTGACCGCTAACTCTCACGTGGTACCATGTTATTCCTTGAACGATAGCCTTTTCGAATGCATCTAAAGGGGTTAAAAAAGGTAATGTAGTGACGATGTCGTAATGTAGACCCGGTCCAGTTCGTACATTTCCACTATCAACCTTAACTTCATAAGTGCCTTCATACGGCTCAGTAACATAGTTCTTGTTATTATCCTCTTCATTTGTGTCGTTTGAACGTTCAGAATGACTAACATTATCCTCTGCAATCCGATTGTTATGCTCAGTGCTTGAGGGAAGACTATGTGTAATGATTCCCTTACTTACGATATGGTGTTTACGTTGCTGCAAAAATGATTCTTGTAACTGACCTTTGTTTTCTAAGAAAAAACTATTCATTCCCTCTTCTGCAACCTTTGCAGAGCACCCTATAAGTATTGATATAACCGGAATTAACAAAGCGAATTTTTGGTTCATGAAAGTCGCTCCCCAAATTACATTTTCGTTTTCATAGACTTCCAGAATCATAAAGGAAATACAAGTTCGATTGATTGATTGGGGTTGAATCCCAGAACAACTTATTACGAATATTATGATTAAATAACTTGATTATGAAAAAATTGGCTTTTTTCCAGTTTTCTATTTGTCGAATTCATAAATAATTATGGCGATATAAAAACAAAATAAGAAAGATTAAATGATGGTAAAGGGATGAAGACGGATGAGACGTTATTTCATCAAAGTATGGTACTTTTGTGACCCTCTGTATTACAGCTTCACAAGGTTAAAATATATAGGTAAACATAATAAAAATCCGGGCAATATTTTTCGTGTGCGATTAACGAGATATAAAGGTCGCGAAGTGACCTTAAAAGATGGAACAACCATCCGAAAAAATGACCTATTGCTAAAAATACACTTGCATAATGTTCGGATTTTACATGATATACAACACATAAAAGATGATGTGAAAAAAGGATTTATGATTTATCAAATCGTAAAAGAATCAATGCCAGGTCTTGCAACATATGTGCAAAGCCATAAGCGTTATGACGAAATTAAAGGAGTCATAGGTATAACGATGTTAAGTAAAGGGAGTAGACGATTAGGTTTTGAGAAGGTCACGATAAAAAACCTTATTTATAAATGGATGAAAGTATGTACATTTTTACCGATTTGTTTTTTATCATTAACAAGACCGTCAATAGGGAAAATACGTAAATTACCTGAACCTGTTTATTTGTTTATGTCTAAAGCGGATTTAGTAAATCGATATAGTGACCTGAAGAGACAATCGACATATATAAAAAAAGCCGATAACTCACTGTAAGTGGGTTACCGACTTTGTACATAATTTATCCGACATCTGCTCCTTGTGTTGCCAGTTCTTGAGTGAGCGGCAGTTGGTGCAGAGTAATTTCCGGGCGACTTCCGACACGGATATTAACACCAGTTTGTCCTAGTCCTTCACTAATATAAAATGGTTTACCATCATAATGGTGTAGTCCTTTAACCATATTAAGTCTCGGTAATTTCCCCATTTTAACTAAATGAAATGCCTTTGGATATAAAATTTGCCCACCATGAAAATGGCCGGAGAGTAAATAGTCGAAATGAAATTGCTTCATATCTAAAACTGCGTTAGGATCATGTGTTAAAACAAGATTGTAGCCTTTCGTAATACCACGATAAGATGTTTGAAAGTCGCTTCGATTCGTACTGTAATCATCAATCCCAATAATATTTACTGGATGACCATGTATGTCCAATGTTATATTTTCATTTTGCATTGGAATGCAAGCATAATCAGCAAGAGTTTTCTTCAATTTTTGAAAGTTTTTCTCGCGGAGTACATAGTCGTGATTACCAAAAACAGCATATGTCCCATAGGTAGGGTTTAATTTCTGGAAAATCTCCAAATATGGAATAAGCTTGGGAATAGACCACTTTCTGTCAAGATAATCTCCAGTTAATGCGATTATATCTATTTTTTCATTTTTTAATTTGTTGTAAAGTTCTTGTGCAGAAACAGAAATGTTTTCTAAGTGCATGTCGGAGATTTGTAGGATGTTTAATTTATAGTGGGGTTTATAGTGCTGATGATTTTCGTCGTGAAGATGTATCTTATTAACGGTAACCCGTTTTGTATTTTGATAAGCTTTATAAATACCAATGAATAGAAGAATAGCTATAAGAGAAACTATAAATAGCATAAATCGTCACCTCCTCATAAGATTATACTAGAAATTTACGGCTTTTGAGCTAGTAAATGTTGGTGGTCCTTCCAATTCGATCTCTGCTGATAATAGATTAACGTTTAGCGCATAATAAGCATGTTCATTTACATTACACAATTGGGGGGTCCATTATGAGAAAGGTATTGTTCATGCCTTTTTTACAAATTCCTTCAGGTCACCACCAAGTTGCTGATGCGCTAGCACATGGTCTTACTCAATCCGACCCAAATATTCAATGTGAGAAAATTGATATTTTGCAATATACCTTCGGGAAAATGGAATCGTTTATTTCAGGAATTTATTTAAAATGGATTCATTATTTACCCGAAATGTATAGCAAGGTCTACCAACTGACAGTTGGAGGAGATGAAAATGTTACGACGAAACGTTTTTATCATTATGAACTCTTTTTTGAAAGTGCAATGGAAACCATTCTTGCTGAGAAAACGCCAAATGTAGTTGTTTGTACACACGCTCTTCCCTCATATATCTTAAGTCGACTTAAAATGAAAGGAACGACGAATGTAACGGTTATTAATGTTTATACTGATTATTTCATTCATTGTTTATGGGGGCTTGAAGAGATTGATTATCATTTTGTTCCATCCAACCAATTGAAACAAGAACTTGTTCATAGAGGAGTAAAAGAAAACAATATTTATGTAACGGGAATTCCAGTACATCCCCTTTTTTATCAAAATAAGAAGCAAATACATGAAAAGGATTGTAAGCAAGTACTAGTTACAGGTGGAAGTCTTGGAGTAGGAATGTTGGAGTCTTTTTTGCAAAGGTTGAAAGAACAAGATATTCATTATTATGTTTTATGCGGAAAAAATGAAAGGTTGTTTAACACTGTAAAAAAGTGGGGGCGTACGAATATTACACCTATCCCTTATATCAGTGATCGGGAAAAAATGAATGAATTATATAATATGAGTGATGCAATTATAACGAAGCCTGGTGGGGTTACCATAAGTGAGAGCCTGTTTAAGAAAGTTCCCATTTTCGTGTATCATACATTACCAGGACAAGAGGAGTTTAATTTTAAACATTTGAATAAATTAGGACTTGCAAGGGATTTGCAGTCATGGGAACGTGAAGATTCATTTGAAGAGGAACTCATTCACTTTTTCACCCAATCATCATCTGTTCGGCACTATTTTGATCAACTAGAGATGTATCATAGTCAAATAAATAAAACACAACCAGCTGAAATTATAGCTCATACAATGGAAAAATAAAAACTCCCATGGTAACCACAGACCAACGGGAGTTTTTCATCTTGATTAACAACTATAACAATTCTACAACCTTCTATAATATTTTAGTTGACAAGTTTGGAAAAACTCGATATATTTATAATCGTCGATAATATAATACGATTCCGTAGCTCAGCTGGGAGAGCGCCACCTTGACAGGGTGGAGGTCGGTGGTTCGAGCCCACTCGGAGTCATTGGGTGCCAAACCCGTAAAACCCTCGGAACAAGGGTTTTTAGCAAAAACATCACTATTTCATAGTGGTGTTTTTTTATTTTTCTGTTAGAAAGTGGTGTTCTTTTTGGTGGTGATGTAGTCATAAATAGTTATCTTATATTATCTTAATAGAACTGTGTCCGAGACGAGAATCAACTGAAATTATCCGAGTTCATTATAAGTTTATGGTCACATTTTATTACATTTGAGATAAAGACCAATTTTGTTACATCTTAATGCAATAACTATTTACCATCTTTTCTCCTGACGGTGATCGATTCCCCAGCAATGCCCCAATTATCGGTATCGACTTCATCAATAACGACAACAGTTGTGTTTGGATTTTTACCTAACACATCAACGAGTAATTGTGTTGCACCTTCAATAAGTTTTGCTTTCTTTTCTGGTGTAACACTCTCATTTGTTATTTTAATATTTACGTATGGCATATTCATTTCTCCTTTTCAATTTATTTTCAAAGATAAGTTTAGTTCAATAAAGGTGAATGTCCTCACGGCAACTGTTAATAAAAATATTCCAAATTAACTTTATACTTGTATCAATTGTTCACCTCCAATTTTATCGTTTTTTATTTCCTATCTTTATAATACCTTTGAAGTCATTTTATCAAAAGGGAATATTTGTTCACTCATAAAGGATTGTTTCGGAAAACATGAGAACTGAAATTTCGGAATTGAGTATAGAAAAGCGAAAGTAACGTTTAAGCAACTCAAACAGATAAACAAACACAATTGTTCTTTTCTTAGACCAAAAAGACCAATAAGAACATTATGGTTTTTATATTGCACACAAAATGAAAGCGCTTTATATTTAATTAAGGGCAAACAAACTCTGCTTTTCGATTGTATAGGGGAATCTTTCATAATTCTAATATCATCAATAGTTTAACAGATTAATAAAATTGGGAAGAGGTTTTAAGCCGGTTAATCATAATGTTTAATCGGGTTGAAACTGAATTTATAAAGGCATTCTTCCAAAGTGTAAGAGGTGAAAAGTTATTCTAAATAAGGGGGAAATTGTCATGAAACAACATTGGAAAAGAGTAGTAACGGTATTAACGGGTCTTTCGCTGTTAATATTGGCTGCATGTAGTAGTGGTGAAACTCAAACGTCTGGTGACAGTGGGGAAGTGAATTACAAGGAGTATCCAAACACCGTTAAAGTAGGAACCGCTTCCCAAGGTGGAACTTATTTTATCGTTGGTGGAGGTTTAGCTAGTCTTTTAGAACAAGAACTTGATGTTACAGCAAACGTTGAGGTAACAGGTGGCCCTGTACACAATATGCAATTAGTTCAAGCGGGTGAACAGGATGTCGGTTTTGTAACATTAGGTCCTGCTTATGAAGGGTATACAGGTACTGGTGAATGGACAGAAGGGAAAAAACTACAAGATGTTCGGATTATTTTCCCAATGTACACAACTCCAATTCACTGGTGGGCACTTGAAAGCTCAGGTGTAACAAAAATAGAGGACATCAAAGGACAACGTGTTGGTGTAGGTCCTGCTGGTGGTACATCAGGTACATATGTCCCGCTTATTCATGAAGTTTTAGGTTTAGATACGGATAATGTTCAAGCTGGTGCAAGTGATATGGCTTCACAGCAAATGGATGGACAATTAGATATTATTGGTTATGCGGCAGGTATTCCAATTTCTGCTGTATCAGAGATCGAAGTTCAACGTAAATTAAACTTCTTTGGTCTCGATGGGGAAAAGAGAGATAAAGTTATAGAAGAATTCCCATATTTCTTCCCTTTCACAATCCCAGCCGATACGTATGAAACGTTAGACCGAGATATTGAAACGATTGCAATGTTCAACTTTGGAATCGTACGCAAAGATACAAACGAAGACTTTGTTTATGACTTAGTAAAATCATATCATGAAAAACAAGATGTGATGATTCAAACACATAAATCAATGAAAGAAGCAGTTGCAGAGGCAATTACAATTAATGAAGATATTCCACTACATCCAGGTGCAATTAAGTATTATGAGGAAATTGGAATTGAATTGCCAGAATCTGTTTATCCGCCGGAGTGGAACAACTAACTAAAAAGAATTGAAGTAGGCTGACTCATTATCGCGGTCAGACCCCACAGAGGTGGTGTCAAAATCCCAATGAGTCAGCCTAATTAGCATAGGAGGTGTCTACATGAATGACATAGAAAAAAACAAACAAGAGGAAGTTGAAACAAAACCAGTTACTGATCTTCTTGCAGAGACTGAAGATGATTCGTCGGTTGATAGTGCTACAGAGTCGAGGGTATTCTGGGGATGGAGAAAAATAACGTTTACAACAATAGCGGTCATCGGTGCGTTATTTCACTTGTATGTTTTAAACTTCCATCCAATTGATCCATGGGTATTTAGAGCATCTCACTTACTATTTGGATCAATGCTAGGATTTATGCTTTTTCCGGGTTGGAAAAAAGCTTCTTCCAAAATTCACGTAATTGACTGGATGTTTATCCTCGCAAGTATTGGTGTATTTTTGTATATTTTTATCAATTTAAAACAATTGCTTTTCCGTTTTGGTGTATTACCAACTACAATGGATTTCATTGTTGCTTTAGTAGGGATATTATTAGTTTTAGAGTTAACTAGACGAACAAGTGGTTGGGTGTTACCGATCCTCGCAGGTATCTTTATTTTATATGCTTTTATTGGACCATACTTACCTAGTATTTTAAATCATAGTGGATACACGATTGAGCGATTTACTACGTATATTTATGGGCTTGATGGAATATTTGGAGTAACACTTGATGTTTCTTCAAGGTATATTTTATTATTTATAATCTTTGGATCGTTCTTACAAATGTCAGGGGTTGGACGTTACTTTATTGATTTCTCATTCTCTTTAGCAGGAGGAATGCGGGGAGGTCCAGCAAAGGTTGCCGTTGTTTCAAGTGGATTAATGGGGATGATGAATGGGACCTCTGCGGGGAATGCTGTTGCGACTGGATCGTTAACCATTCCATTAATGAAGCGTGTAGGTTACAAGGCTCGTTTTGCAGCAGCAACCGAGGCGACAGCTTCTGCTGGTGGTCAAATTATGATTCCAATCATGGGTGCTGGAGCTTTCTTAATGGCGGAAATTACAGGAATTCGCTACAGTGAGATAATCATTGCAGCAACGATTCCAGCATTATTATACTTTTTATCTGTATACTTTATGGTAGATTTTGAAGCTATTAAGAAGGGTATGAAAGGAATTGCTAGAAAGGATTTACCAAGCTTTAAATCAATCATGAAAAAAGCTTATTTATTCTTGCCAATTCTTCTATTAATCTCCCTACTTTTACAAGGATTCTCGGTTATTATGTCAGGTACTTATAGCATCGTAGCATGTTTTGTTGTAAGTCTATTCCGGAAAGAAACAAGAATGGGCTTAAAGAAAATTATAGGTGCATTAGAATTAGGAATGAAAAATACGATACAGCTACTAGCAGTTTGTGCATGTGCTGGAATTATCGTTGGAGTCATTTCTCTCACAGGTGTAGGTTTACGCTTTAGCTCTATGCTTTTGTCTGTAGCTGATAACAGTGAATTGCTAGCATTAGTATTTGCAATGTTCATTGCAATCATCCTCGGAATGGGGATGCCAACAACTGCAGCATATGCAGTAGCAGCTTCTGTTGTAGCACCTGGTCTGATTAACTTAGGAATCGAACCGTTATTTGCGCATATGTTTGTGTTCTACTATGCAGTATTGTCTGCAATTACACCACCAGTTGCATTAGCTGCCTATGCAGCGGCAGGTATAACAGGTACTAACCCTATGAAAACAGGGGTTGAAGCATTCCGGTTAGGAATTGCAGCTTTTATCGTTCCATTTATGTTTATTTATAGCCCACAAATATTAATGGTAGGTAGCTTTTTAGAAATCGGAATTGCGGTAATCACCGCTGCAATTGGAATCTATCTTCTTGCAGCAGGTGTCCAAGGGTGGTTTGCAGGTCGAAACGCACACATTGTGACACGTGCTTTGTTGCTCGTAGCATCTGTGCTATCGATTTATGCTGGACTGAAAACAGACTTAATTGGACTAGGGTTTGTTGCTGTCGCATTTGCAATTCAAATCTTCCTATCTAAAAAAGATCATACACATAACTTTGCAGCTTAAAAATGGCGAGGATAGGTTTTAGTTGTTTATGAACTGCTAAAATTCTATCCTCATTCCATATAGATGTGGATTTAACTAGTTTGCTTAAGGGGGAGAGACAGAATGGAAAATGTAAAAATATCAGTTATACCAGGAGATGGAATAGGAAAAGAGGTTGTACCAGCAACTCTTGAAGTATTGGATACTCTGGCTGAATTACATGGAGGGTTGAAATTCCATTATGAAGTTCATCCATGGAGCTCTGAGTATTACTTAGAGAATGGAGAGATGATGCCAAAGGATGGTATGAAGCAGCTTAAGGAAACCGATGCCATTTATTTAGGGGCTGTTGGCAACCCAACATTAGTACCTGATCATGTTTCGTTGTGGGGATTACTAATTAAAATTCGTCGTGAATGTGAACAAGTGATTAATCTTCGCCCTGTAAAATACATTCCAGGAGTTCAATCTCCCCTTGCGAATCCTCGAAATTTTGATTTTATCGTTGTTCGTGAAAACAGTGAAGGCGAATACAGTGAAGTGGGTGGAAGAATACATCGTGGTGAGGATGAAATCGCTGTTCAAAATGCTGTTTTTACACGTAAAGCAACAGAGAGAACGATTCGATATGCATTTGAGCTAGCGAAGGAACGGAAGGGCAAAGTCACAAGTGCGACGAAATCGAATGGAATTGTCCATAGCATGCCATTTTGGGATCAAGTCTTTAAAGAGGTTGGACAAGAATATGCGGACATTCAAACCGAAAGCAATCATATTGATGCATTGTCAGCTTTCCTTGTTTCTAAACCACACTCGTTGGATGTTATCGTAGCGAGTAATTTATTTGGAGATATTTTAACTGACCTGGGCGCAGCAATTATGGGAAGCATAGGGATTGCTCCTGCTGCCAATATCAATATCAATGGAAAATATCCATCTATGTTTGAGCCGGTCCATGGCTCAGCGCCTGATATTGTAGGGCTTGGAGTAGCGAATCCTATTGGCCAACTTTGGACAGCTAAAATGATGCTGGACCATCTAGGTTATCAAGAACTTGGCACAACTCTATTAAATGCGATTAAAACCACCACGTCTCAAGGTATTAAAACGAGTGATATTGGCGGTTCATCAAGCATGCAAGAGGTGATCGGTGCTGTCATTGCAAACATAGAATAATTTACTAGGGGGGATCTAAAGCATTCCTTTTCGAAAATTTGAAAAAGAAGCTAAAGAACTCTCCTCCTACTCTAAATATTTATCATGTATTTTCCACGCTTCATTGACAAGATCACTTCTTATCTTTTTGTCCAATGAATTATAAAAAGAGGAAAGTTCCTCTAACCATAAATTTTTCTCTTCCAATGTTAAATAGTGAATGTTAATATCTGAATTTTCTTTAATTTTATCCAATTCTTGATCATTTATAGTTTTTGCAAGTTCTTTCATCCAATCAGATGTTTCTTCCATTGCTTCTTTTATGATTGCTTGTATATCAGGGCTTAAGCTCTTCCAAAAATCGTTATTAATTAAAACTACATATCCTAAGTAACCGTGATTACTAATTGTTAAATTCTCTTGTACTTCATAAAATTTTTTGGAGTATATATTAGAGATAGTATTTTCCTGTCCATCAATTTCTCCTTTCTCTAGACTTTGATATGTCTTATTAAAAGGGATTGGTACAGCTTCAGCACCAAAAGCATGAAACTGCATTTCTATAACATCGCTTGGCATAATTCTAAAAACTTTTTCTCTAAAATCAGCAGGATGAATCAGGGGGTCATTTGAAGTCATTTGCTTGAATCCGTTATACCAGAATCCCAATCCTTTAATATTCTTTTTCTCGAGCATAGAAAATAGCTCTTGACCAATCTTCCCTTCATAAGCTTCTGAGACGGCATCATATGTTGGAAAGGCAAAAGGTATGTCCAAAACAAGCCAGTCTGGAGAAAGTTTTTCCAGTTTGGAATGGGCAGGTGATATCATTTGAACATTTCCTTCAATTAGTGCATCTAACTCATCTTCATCCGAATATAACATTCCATTTGGATAAACTTCTACTTTTATTCTATAGTCGCTGTTCTCTTCTACTAACTGTGCAAATCGTTGTGCAGCTATCCCTTTTGGAGTGTTCTCGGCAACTACATGAGAGAATTTAATAATAATTTGGTCTTTTATTCCCATCTGTTCATCGTCATGCTCAAGGCTTGATTGTTTATAGGGGATAAAATGAAATCCGAAATAAAATGCAGTAATTAAACCAATAAAGACAAAGCCAACAATCCACAAATAATTTTTCAACACAATCACCCTCAATTATGTATGCGCTCCAATTATTTTATCATATTTATAATTCCGTGTTATAATATGTTGGATTATTATGAATGTTTAAAATATGGAAGGAATGCAATCGATGCCATTGCAAATATTACCAATACGTTGGAAAATTACCATTCTATCTTTTAGTATTGTTTTGTTTTCATTGACCATTGCCGGGATCATCCTTAGTGGAAACTATATTAAAACTAAAGAAGATGAATATGGGATAAGGGCAATGATGACAGCGAGAACGGTTGCACAACTACCAGACGTAATTCAAAATATTGAGCGTCCAGAGGGCTGGAAAACAGTTAATCCTATTGTGGAGCAGATTCGTGTTATTAATAATATAGATTACATAACCGTTTTAAATATGGATCGAATAAGGTATGCACATCCCGTTAATGGAATGCTAGGTACTGTTTCAAATGGTGCTGATGAAGCGGCGGCATTTGCGTCCCATATCTATACATCAAAGGCAAAGGGAGAATTGGGTACAGCAGTTAGGGCGTTTTTTCCGATTTTAAATGAAAATAACGAACAAATAGGGGTTGTAATTGCAGGGAACATTTTGCCTACAGTAACGGAAGCGATTTTGGGTCTTGGTAAAATGTTTACGGTTACAGTATTTCTTGCTCTACTATTTGGAATATTCGGTTCATGGATGCTAGCTAAACATATTAAACAACAAACCTTTCAGCTTGAACCACATGAAATAGTGAGAATGCTAGTCGAAAGAAATGCCACTTTTCAATCAATGCATGAAGGTGTCATTGCTATTGACAACAATGAAATTATTACGATATTTAATGACCGGGCTAAACAGATGTTGGCGGTAAAAGGGGATGTTATTGGTAAAAAGATAACAGAAGTTATTCCAGATTCTTTATTACCAGAAATCATGTATAAAGGAGAAGCAGTTTTTAATCAGGATGTTCAAGTAAATGATGCCTTGCTTGTTAGTAATCGTGTGCCCATCAAGGTGAATGATGAAACAGTTGGAGCTGTAGCATTTTTCCAGGATCGTACAGAGGTTGGGAAAATGGCTGAAGAATTAACGGGTGTACGGGCGTTTGTAGATGCGCTAAGAGTTCAAAATCATGAGCACCTTAATAAATTACATACGATTGCTGGGCTCATTCAACTGGGGGATCATAAACAAGCGTTGAGCTACGTTTTTAAAGTTTTTGAAGAACAAGACCAATTAACGAAATTTTTAAATGAAAATATAGAAAATAATAGTATTTCAGGATTATTGTTAAGTAAGGTGAGTAGAGGGAAAGAGTTAGGGATAAATGTTGAAATAGACCGACGTAGCCAACTTATGAATTTGCCGGAGCAGCTAGATCACCATAATTTTGTTCTTATATTAGGTAATCTTGTAGAAAATGCCTTTCAAGCACTAGAAAGAGTAGAGCGAGAGAAAAAAGAAATATATATTAGCATAGAACAGGATGATGATATATGTTCCATATTAGTAGAGGATAACGGATGCGGTATTGCTAATGAGAATATAGAAAAAATTTTTGAAAAGAATTTTTCCACTAAAGACGAACAAGGTTCTGGAATTGGGTTGAATCTAGTAAAACAAATCATTGAAAAGGGAAATGGGGTAATAGAGATAACTTCAACAGTAGATGTAGGCACAAGTTTCATCATTACCTTTCCAATGAAAATAGAGGAGGCAGTTCAAGTTGTCGGAAACTGAAGTAAAAGTAGTCTTAGTTGAAGATGATCCGATGGTTTTACAAGTAAATCGGCAATTTATCGAAAGAGTTCCAGGATATAAGGTAATTGCAGAAGCAGTAAATGGTGTTGAAGGAATAAAAAAGATTAAAGTAAAAAATCCTGATCTCGTGATTTTAGACATTTATTTACCTAAACAAGATGGTCTTTCTACAATAAAGGAAATACGTACTCAGGATGTAGACGTGGACATTATTGTGATAACTGCGGCAAATGATCGGAAAACGATTAGAAAAATGCTTCATTACGGTATAGAGGACTATATTATTAAGCCATTTAATTTTGAACGAATTAAAAAAACCCTGGAACAATATCGGATAAAAAGAGCTTCCTTCAAACAAAAGGAGGAGTTTTCGCAATCAGCCTTAGATGAAAGTCTTTTTCATGATAAGGAGACACATTTGGAAAAAGAAGAAGAAATCTTACCAAAGGGCTTAAATCATGTAACATTAAAACAAATTACTAATTATATGTTGCAGCAGGAGGGGGCTAAATCAGCAGAGGAAGTTGCAGAAGGAGTAGGCTTAGCTAGAGTAACAGCTAGGAGATATTTAGACTATTTGGAAAAGAACGGGATGATTAAAATTGATCTCCAGTATGGAAGTGTAGGAAGACCTGTAAAAAAATATGCCCGTAATTAAGCTAATAGATTTAGGTTAACGACTTCTTTTCAATTTCATATGTGGAGACCAAAAAGATCTATATTATAAATATGACCAAATCGTTCATCTTCTTGTAATCATTAGGTATATTAAAAAAGTATCTATATAAACTCGATAAGACTAATTATAAGTAGTGATAAGATGACAACAAATGATAGAAGATTTATAGAACCTTATAAACCAACCGAAAAATCATTTTGGAAAATTACGATAGCGTTAGCACTAGCATCTTTTGCGGTTTTTTCAATACTATATTCTGTTCATCCGTTGCTTCCGTTATTTGTAAAAAAATTTCATGTTTCTCCTACAACATCAAGTTTACTTCTTTCATCCTCAGTCGTTTCCATGGTAATAGGATTATTACTTTTAGGTTTTTTATCTGATCGCTATGGTCGTGTGAAAGTTATGATTATTGGATTGGTTGGATCCTTAGTATGTTTATTAAGCATGACTGTAATAGATCATTTTATTGGATTGTTAGTGCTACGTTTTATCCAAGGTTTTTTCTTAGCTGGATTACCGGCTGCAGCTATTGCCTACATTAGTGAAGAAATTGACGATGCTAGTGTTGGACAATCTGTGTCTATATATATTGCAAGCAATGCACTTGGAGGTATGGCTGGCAGAGTTGTAGTTGGATATTTAGCAGATACCTTTGATTGGAAAGTCGCCTTTATTATCTTAAGTGGCTTTTGTGGATGTATGACTGTCCTATTTATCTTGCTTATTGAAAAATCGAGGCATTTTGTACATAGTAAACGAGCAATAATAGATGATCTTAAAGGGATGTTGTTCCATTTAACGAACATGGAATTAATCCCGTTATTTTTAACGGGTTTTATTTTACAAACAGTATTTATGGGGTTGTGGACTTATCTTCCATTTTATTTAGTTGGTGAACCATATTACTTATCATTGAAAGAGATTTCTTTTATTTATTTTGCTTATGGATTCGGTGTAATTAGCTCCCCAATCGCAGGAAGGTTGTCTTCTCAATATGGATTAGTTCGAATGTTGGTTTTAGGAATATATATTATGGTCTTCGCTATTTTCTTAACGTTGATTCAGGCGACGAGTTGGATTGTAATCGGATTTTGTTTAATATGCTTTGGTTTTTTCATTGCCCATTCAATGGCAGCGGCAATTGTGAGTCAAACAGCAAAACATCATAAGGGTAGTGCTTCCAGTTTCTATTTAGTGAGCTATTATGTAGGAGTTGCCACAGGGGGAACAGCAACTGGGTTTCTCTGGACACAATTATCATGGTATGGGGTAACCGGTCTTGTTCTATTACTTTTCCCAATCATACTGTTTTATATTAGAAAGGTTAAGATATTTAATCGTGAAGTTCCGGAAAACATAAAACAATAAATCATCATGTGCATTTACTATCAAACGAACGTGATTGTGAGACCGGGTTTTTACAATTTAGCATATTCTTTAAACCGAAAATAAGCACATTTTGCTTACGTTAGTTTTTATCATCTATTTTCTCAGTGGTGGAAGTGAAATTTTTGACTTCCTTAATATGTCACAATCATATCGCTGTCTAGTATTTTACTACTGCGGCTAAATATTCGCATTATTTTAAAAATTGGTGCTACTTAGTGTAAAATAATATTGAGAGGGGTGTGATTATAATGAAAGCACAAGTAATTAAAAAGTTTGGAGATCCATCTGTTTTTGAGATTACTGATGTTCCCAAGCCTGAAGCGAAGCCAGGACATGTAGTAATCAAGGTGAAAGCAACAAGTGTAAATCCGATTGACACAAAGGTGCGTGGCGGTGTAGTGCCAGCAGTTGCACCAGAGTTCCCGGCTGTTTTACACGGCGATGTAGCAGGGGTAGTGGCAGAAGTCGGAGAAGGAGTAACCGATTTCAAGGTTGGTGATGAGGTTTATGGATGTGCTGGTGGTTTTAAAGGATTAGGTGGTGCCCTAGCAGATTATATGCTTGCAGATGCGCGTCTTCTAGCTCTTAAACCGAAAAATTTATCAATGGCACAAGCAGCAGCTCTACCGTTGGTAACAATTACTGCGTGGGAGTCACTTTATAACCGTGGTAATGTTCAAAATGGACAATCTGTTCTCGTTCATGCAGCTACAGGTGGAGTAGGTCATGTTGCAATTCAATTAGCAAAATTAGCCGGTGCAAACGTATTTACTACTGCTTCCTCTGAGGAAAAATTAAGCATTGGCAAACGTTTAGGTGCAGACGTAGCCATTAACTATAAAGAACAGTCAGTAGATGAATATGTAAAAGAACATACAGAAGGGAAAGGATTCGACATTGTGTTTGATACGGTCGGTGGAGAAAACCTGGATAAGTCTTTTCAAGCAGCCACCACATACGGAACGGTATTAGCGATTGCAGCACGGTCAACACATGATTTGTCTCCTCTTCATGCTAAGGCACTATCCTTACATATTACATTTATGCTCTTAAAGATTATTAACGAAGAGAAAAGGCAAGAACACGGAAGTATTTTACGTGAAGTTACGAAACTTGTAGAGGAAGGCAAACTTAAACCATTAGTTGATGAACGAGTTTTCACTTTTGATCAAGTTTCTGAAGCGCATGCTTTACTTGAAACGAATAAGGCTATCGGAAAAGTCGTTTTAACAAATGAGTGGTAACTAAAGAAAACGAGCCGCCTAAGAGTAAAAAGAAATGACGCATCATTTCTTTTTACTCTTTTATTTATTTCTAGAAAACTTTCTCATCGTTTTAACCTGTGTAGATGTTACACAACCACTTATTATTGTCCTATAATCCTATTGCATATTAATTTTGAAAAACAGGAACTATTGTATACAATAATTAGGTGATCATGTTGGTTAAATGGGATAAATACGAACGGATTCTAAAGAGTAATGTGCAGATGAAGGAGTTTATTATGAAAAGAGTATTTACAGATGTCATTCAATTTCGCGGCACACATTATGATTTTGGTGTGTACCAGGGAAAATTACTACTAAATTCATTCTTACTAAAAAATCGGGAGAGGCAATGGAAAGTTCGAAAGCCCCTCTTTAAGATTGATATCGAAGAAACAAAGCAAATGTTTCAACGTTTTGCTCCATCTATTTGGGAAGAATTACTAGGCTTGCAAACTGCGTTGCAATGGCCAATGAAACGGGTACTGCTAGAATTCGGTGGGTACCGGGTGAACATCACCCCATCCGGCTGTTCTATTTTTGCAGGGAAAGATTTCATGGTTCGTAACTATGATTATCATCCAAAAACGTATGATGGACGCTACGTGGTGTTTGAACCTAGTGATGGTGGGTTCTCAACGATTGGTTTAAGTCAGAAAATTACAGGTAGATGTGATGGGATGAACGAAAAAGGGCTTATGATTGGGTATACTTTCATGAATCGAAAACGTCCAGGAAGTGGGTTTATTTGTCACATGATTGGAAGGATGATTTTGGAACGATGTGCTAATACTGAGGAGGCCGTTAACCTGCTGAAAGAGATTCCTCATCGTGGATCTTTTAGTTACGTATTATTTGATCGACGTAAAGAGACACCGTACATAGTAGAAACTTCGCCTCGTAGGGTAGAGGTACGGGAAGGGTATTCTTGTACAAATCATTTTGAGATTTTAACAGAGGAGAATCGCCATATTTTAAATGATTCAAAGAAACGGTTAGAAATTATTGAGGAACATCAAGTAAACAGCTTAGGTGGAAGTGAAGCCTTCCGTCTTTTTAATGACACAAATGCTGGTGTATTCTCTAAATTGTATGGTAGCTGGGCAGGTACGATTCATACGTCCGCATATTTTCCAAATGACATGGAAGCATGGATTTCCCTTGGTGGTGATCAGAAACCAACAAAATTAAATTTCTCCAGCTGGTTAAAGGGACTTGACTACAGGATGGAGAGAATTGAAGGGAATATTGATACGGATATTCCTTTTGTCAATATGGAAAAGGCAGATTGGTATAGATAAAAGCAGTCCGAAAGTGTATGAGTATGTTTTTATACGAGGATTATGTAACTGTAGCAGAATACAATCGTTGATCCTGACACTATATAGGTACTTAGACTTAATCTATTGAGCTGAAGTAGGATAATATAGTAGATTACACTTTTTTGCATAGACACAAATAAAAGGCAAAGGTAAAATGAGAACTGTGATAAGTAGGTTATTTTTGGACATAATGTCCTAATCTCGTACATAGTAATGAGAGATTATTAGAGAAAAATGCAACTTCATAATTTATGTAAGAACGGGGGGATCGGTATTGGGGAGAACAATTTCCCTTAAGAAGTATACAGTAGCAGATGTGTTATCAAATCCGTTATTTAAAGAGGCAGAAGTAGTTGCAGGTAAAAGAGGACTTCATCAAACGATTAAATGGGTCCATATTATGGAGGTTACTGAAATTGGTAAGCTTTTAAATGGCAACGAGCTGATATTGTCAACTGGGGTAGGTTGGCAGGAGAAAAGGCAAACAAGCTTATCATTTCTTAAACAGTTAATCGATAAAAGAGCAGCGGGTCTATGTATCGAATTAGGAAAGTACACATCATTCATCCCTGAGGAGATGATACAACTAGCCAATCAGAACAATTTTCCACTCATTATCTTCCCGACAGAAGTGCGGTTTATTGACATTAGTCAAGAGCTAAACTCAATCATTATGAACAACCATTACAAAATGTTAACTGACCTCGAAGAAATATCTAGTAAGTTAAATCAAATATTACTGCTTCCCGACGCTTTTAAACGTGTGTTACGTTTTTTGCATCAAACTTTACACTTACAAGTCGTATATGTCCCCAACTCAGAAAATGGAATTTTATTTTTTCCAGATACATCAAATGATAAAAAGGAATTACTACTGAAAGACATTGACCCCTACATTTCTAACTACACAGTCGACAGCACGTTAGAATCCAATTATTCAAACATCGCTCATCAACAAGTACAAGCAATGGGCCATACATTCGCTAATTTGTTTATTATCGCAAATGATAGCGCTTTAACAGAATTTGACTTACTCGTATTGGATCGCTGCGCTACTGCATTATCACAAGATCTTCTACGTGTTTTATATGTCGAAGAAAAGAAAAAAGGTCAAGAAAATCAATGGGCAAAAGAATGGCTTGAGGGCAAACTTCAACTGGAAGATATAAACGATTTCCTTGACTCTTTAAAGCCTTCGGTAAAACCAAATGGTGTTTGTGTCTCAATTTGTACGTTTTTCAACCGAGTAGACGAGGAGAACATGACATATTACTTCGCTGTTTTTCGGTCCATATTTGAACAACAAGGATTCTACCCACTTATATTGTTTGAAGCCAATCAATTTATCTTTATTTTAATAAATAAACGAAATGAAAAGGATTGGAAACAACGAATATCACAGGCCCTTAATCAAGTGAAAAATACAGAACGGATTGATTTTATGAGTGTGCCTCCAAAATTTTCGGTGGGAAAATTGTTGACAAAATTAGATCATGTTCATGAAAGTTATGTCATGGCAAAGGAAGCATTACAAATTCAACGGAAAGTAAAAAACATCAATCAACCATTCTATGAGGAACTTCACATCTATCGATTAATTTCTCTCTTAAGTAAGCAAGAGAATTTGAAAGATTTTGTAGACGAATACTTAGAAGTTGTTATTTCTCAAGACCAAAAAACAAATGGAGCATTATTGGAGACCTTGAAAGTTTTATTGGATGTAAACGGTTCAAAAAAAGAGGCCGCAAAAAAGCTCTTTATTGTTAGACAAACGTTGTATCATCGGCTGGAAAAATTAAAAGAACTTCTCGGGTCAGATTTTATGGATCCGGAAAAAAGATTAGCCATTGAAGTAGCGTTGTATGCTCATAAATTCATCAAAGACCATCGCAAAGACTCATCATAATATTGGTCCCTTGAAACACTAACAGAAAGATCGTTAGTGTTTTTATTCACATTTTTATATTTGTCACCTTGTAAAAAGATAGGTTGTAATGTCTTAACAATTAGTCTAATGATTTCAAAGGCTTTCATGCCTCATACTTAAATTGACACAAAATATTCACATTTGTCATCAAAGTTTGTAAGCGTATTCATTGTGTCGGAAAATCTATTAGAAGGGAGTTTGAACATGTTTAACCTTCCGTTAGAAACAGTATGGTGGTTCTTCCCTTGGCCGTTCATATGGCTCGCATATGCTTTAATTATGTATTTTAGGCTCAAAAAACAAGATGAATGGGAAGAGGCAGTAGCTTCAGCAAAAGTTGAGAAAGGAGATGAGTAATATGAAATCTGATGCAATTGTTTTTTTAGTATATTTATTTTTCCTGTTACTGGTAGGTTTATATTTTTCAAGAAAAGCAGCGAAATCGGTAGATCATTACCTGCTTGGTGGGAGAAATGTTGGTCCTGCAGTTACCGCATTAACGATGCAGAGTACATCAATGAGTGGTTACATGTTTATGGGTGGACCTGCTTTAGCCTTTCAACAAGGTTGGTACGCACTTTGGTATGCATTCGGTGATGCAGGTGGAGGAATTGTAAACCTATCTGTTTTAGGAAGAAGAATGAGAAGGATGTCCGAACTCTTAGGAGCACTTTCCCCAATAGAATATTTAGCGAAACGCTATGAAAGTTCGGCTGTTCGTGTTGTTGGATCGATTATATCCATTATCTTTTTGTTTGCTTATGTATTCGCACAGTTTATCGCTTCTGGTAAAGCGTTAGAATCGTTAACCGGTTTACCTTACGCATGGGCACTCATTATTGGGGTAGGAGTTATTATCGCCTATACCGTTACCGGTGGCTATTTAGCGGTTATATGGACGGACTTTATTCAAGGCATCATTATGGTTGTAGGTGTTCTAGCTATTGCTGTTTTAGGTTTTACGCAAATTGGTGGTCTTTCTGGATTAAATGCACAACTGGCTGAAATTGACCCATCTTACTTAAGTATTTGGGGTAAAGATTTAGCTTACATAGGACAGTGGGGCGTAGTGTTAGGAGCAGTTCTAATTTATTCTATCGGCTATATGGGTCTTCCACACGTAGTTGTTCGGCATATGTCTATGAAAAGTACAAAAACGGTTAAAAGCGCTATATTATATGCTGCTACTTGGAACCAATTGTTTGTATTTGCTCCGTACTTGTTAGGTTTCATGGCCATTATTTTGTTGCCTAACCTATCAGACCCTGAAATGGTTATTCCAACTTTGGCTTATCAATTTTTCCCCGGAATTATCGCAGCCATCTTACTGTCGGCTGTAATGGCAGCAATCATGTCAACATCTGATTCAATTTTAATGCAAGCAGGCACAATTTTATCTCGTGATATATACCAACCGTTTATTAACAAAAATGCCAGCCAAAACAAAATGGTTCTCGTTTCAAGATTATGTATTTTAGCTGCAGGTGTTATAGGAGTAATTGTCGCTATTTACCAACCACCTACAGTTTTTGCACTCGTCATCTTTGCGTTTGGAGTGCTCGGTAATAGTTTTATGGTACCGTACGTAGCGTCTGTGTACTCGAAAAAATCTAATAAAGTAGGGGTTCTATGTGCAATGATTGGTGGTGGCTTGACGAATATCATTTGGACGTCAGCAGAACTGCAAAATTTCACTGCCATTCACCCATTTTTGGCAGGACTGATTATCTCAATCCTCGGAATGGTCATTGGCAATTATTTTGGTAGATCACCATCTCAACGTATTTTAAACGCTTTTGATGAAGCGAAAGGAATACGTAGAATACCAAATTCAATTGATAAAAACGTATCCCGTGATATTGGGCCAGAGGCTTCAAACATCTCAGATTTTATACACAATCATCAACCAGTTAGAGGGTAATAAAAATGAAAACAATCATCACTAACAAAATTGAATTTCAAAAAAAAGAAATAAAAACACTTTTAGATCAGTTAGATCCGAAGATATCCTTTCAAGTAGACCGTCTAGTGTATTATCCTTATTACTTTTTTGAATACTCGGTTAAACAACATAAATTTTTAAGATTTATGAACAGGAATGGGAACATAGGGTGTACAATCGATTCGCTTTCAGGAACAGGTGCATTAATCGATGCAACACCTCAATTTAACAGATATGAGGCTTCAGAGGATGAATTAATATCTAGTAAGTTAGATGTAATAACTGCCCAAAAAGAGGCGGAAAAGTATATTTATCGCTCCATTTCGTTGAAGATGAAGATTTTACAAATGCCAGAGATGCAATTAACGAAACAAGAACTTTTTTACAGACCATATTGGATCGCATCTAGCAAAACGAGTGATAGATCATTTTCCCTTGCCATTGATGCTATTTCTGGAAAGTATCACCCTTTGTAAATTATCGCTATTAAGGGCATCGGATTTATGTTTGCTATGAAAGGAACAATCCAATTTTACAAAGGTGATACAAATAGAGCTAAACGTTTTACTTTATGTCTAATGAAGATGTTGTGATGAAGGGATAAACTAGAAATGAATTTACAAAGTGCCAACTTTTGAAGACAAATTGAGGAGGTTTTGTTACATGACAATAGCAAAACAGAACACGGTGACATTAAAAAACTTTATTAATGGAAAATGGGTTGATTCAAGTACAGATCAGTATCAGGAAGTAATGAATCCAGCTACAGGGGAAACGCTTGCTCGTGTTCCAATATCAACTTTTGCTGATCTTGATCAGGCTGTGGCCACTTCTAAGGAAGCATTTAAATCATGGAAGAAGACACCTGTTCCTAAGCGAGCACGTATCTTATTTAAATATCATCAGCTTTTAACAGAAAATCATGAGTCGTTAGCTAAATTAGTTACACAAGAAAATGGAAAAAGTTATAAAGAGGCATATGGAGAAGTACTTCGTGGGATTGAATGTGTTGAATTTGCTGCAGGCGCACCGAGTCATATGATGGGTGATAACTTATCTACAATAGCAACTGATATTGATTCACAAATGTTCCGTTACCCATTAGGGGTAGTCGGTGGCATTTCACCATTCAACTTTCCAATGATGGTCCCTTGTTGGATGTTCCCGTTAGCAATTGCTTGCGGTAATACATTTGTTCTCAAACCATCTGAACAAACACCGTTATTAGCTAATAGATTAGCAGAGCTATTTTCAGAAGCTGGTCTTCCTGATGGTGTATTCAATGTTGTTCATGGTGCACATGATGTTGTGAATGGACTATTGGACCATGAAGATGTAAAGGCAATCTCATTCGTCGGTTCAGAACCGGTTGCAAAATATGTATATGAAAAGGCGGCGAAAAATGGAAAACGAGTTCAAGCTCTAGCTGGGGCGAAAAACCATCATATCGTAATGCCAGATGCAGATAAAGAAACAGCTTTCCAAAACATCATAAACTCTACTTTCGGAAGTGCTGGACAGCGCTGTATGGCATGTAGTGCAGTTGTTGTCGTAGGCGATGAAGGAGACAAATTTGTTAAAGAATTTAAGGAACGCGTAGATGAAGTGAAGATAGGAAATGGTTTCGACGATGATGTAATTTTAACGCCTGTTATTCGCGAAGCTAATCGAAATAAGGCATTGAAATATATTGACAAAGGGTTAGAGGAAGGTGCCGAACTAATTCGTGACGGTAGAAAAGAAAGTGACCAGTTTGATCATGGCTACTTTTTAGGTGCCACGATTTTTGATCATGTGACACCAGATATGACGATAGCGAAGGACGAAATATTTGCTCCTGTATTAAGTATTTTAAGAGCTGATGATCTTGATGGTGCGTTAGAGATTATTAACAAATCCAGATTTGGTAATTCAGCAACACTTTATACAAATGATGCGAAAGCTGTTCGTCAGTTCCGTGAAGATGCAGAACCAGGTATGTTGGGGGTAAATATTGGGGTCCCTGCACCAATGGCATTTTTCCCATTCTCTGGTTCGAAAAATTCCTTCTTCGGGGACTTGCATGCTAATGGAAAAGACGGTGTACAGTTTTATACACGTAAGAAAATGATCACTTCTAGATTTTAAATAGGCTAAATCAAAATGTACTCAAGTGAAAGGGGTGAAGGGTTTGGCTGTTAAAGATACGAAAGATCTATTAAAAGCTGATGCTGAAAATATTTGGCATTCGATGCGCAAGTATGAACCAAGTAAAACGATGGTCGTTACAAATGCTGATGGTGCATGGATTACTGATAGTGAAGGAAATCGTTATTTAGATGGTATGGCAGGACTGTGGTGTGTAAATGCAGGTTATGGTCGCACGGAATTAGCTGAAGCCTCCTATCAGCAATTAAAACGGATGCCATTCTATCCGTTAACTCACAGCCATTTGCCTGCTATTGAATTAGGGGAAAAGCTAAATGAATGGCTTGGTGATGATTACATCTTTTATTTTTCAAACAGTGGGTCGGAAGCAAACGAAACCGCATTCAAAATTGCTCGTCAATATCACCGCCAGACGGGAAATCCAGATCGCTATAAATTCATCTCTCGTTACCGTGCATACCATGGCAATTCGATGGGAGCACTTGCTGCAACAGGGCAAGCACAAAGAAAATATAAGTATGAACCATTAGGTCAAGGCTTTTTACATGTAGCACCTCCTGATTGTTACCGGAGCGACTTTGATCATACAAATGGTCTATGTTGTACGCAAAGCGCAAAAGAAATCGATCGGGTTATGAGATGGGAACTAGACGAAACAATTGCCGGTGTTATCATGGAACCAATCATTACTGGTGGTGGCGTGCTCGTTCCACATGATAACTATTTAAAAGAAGTAAGGAAAATATGTGATGAACATGGCGCACTTCTGATTATTGATGAGGTAATTAATGGGTTTGGAAGAACGGGTAAGCCTTTTGGCTTTATGCATTACGACATTAAACCGGATATTATTACAATGGCAAAAGGGATTACAAGTGCATATCTTCCGTTATCAGTCACCGCTGTAAGAAGAGATTTATTTGATGCGTTTAAAGGGACAGAAGAATATGATCATTTCCGTCACGTGAATACCTTTGGAGGCAGTCCTGCTTCCTGTGCTGTAGCTCTTAAAAACCTGGAAATCCTTGAAGAAGAAAAACTCGTAGAACGGTCAGCTATATTAGGAGAAAGATTGCGACAGGAAACACTAGAGTTATATGACCATCCAAATGTAGGGGATGTACGTTGCAAGGGGCTGTTGCTAGGAATTGAACTCGTAGAGGATAAGAAGAGTAAAAAGCCAGCAAGTACAGATAAAGTTAACAAAGTAATTGGTGCTTGCAAAGAACGTGGCCTTATTATCGGTAAAAATGGTGATACGGTCGATGGCTACAATAATATTTTAACGCTAAGCCCACCACTCAACTTAACGGATGAAGACTTTGAATTTCTTGTTCATACTTTAAAAGAAGCCATTTGGCAGATATGATGACCGAAAAGGTACCGGACTCAAGCTGGAGCCGGTACCACTTTTTACTGTAATTGTTTCGTAGTTCTGAAAGAGTCGAATTTAAGATGGGAGGCTAACTTTATGAGAATTGGGGTACCTCGTGAGATAAAGAATAATGAAAATCGGGTTGCGATATCACCATCGGGTGTCAATACGTTAACAAAAGCAGGCCATGAGCTTTTAATTGAAACAGGTGCTGGTCTAGGATCAGGCTTTACGGACTCGGAATACAAATTAGCAGGCGCACAAATTACTGCAAATGCAGTAGAAACATGGGAAGCAGATATGGTTATGAAAGTGAAAGAGCCACTGCAAGAAGAATATCATTATTTCCGTGAAGGACTTATTTTATTTACTTATTTACATTTAGCAGCTGAACCTGCATTAACAAAAGCGCTAATTGAGAAAAAGGTTACGAGTATTGCGTATGAAACGATTCAGCAACAAAATGGGACACTTCCACTACTAACACCAATGAGTGAAGTTGCCGGAAGAATGGCTACCCAAATTGGGGCTCAATTTCTCGAACGGCCAAAAGGTGGCAAGGGGATTTTGTTAGGCGGTATTCCCGGAGTTAAACGAGGAAAAGTTTCCATCATTGGTGGTGGTGTAGTTGGAACAAATGCTGCCAAAATTGCAATTGGCTTAGGAGCGGAGGTAACCATTCTCGATTTAAATCCTGGACGACTGCGTGAACTTGACGATCTATTTGGCGGTCAAGTGAACACAGTCATGTCAAATCACCATAACATAGGTGAGGCAATTGCTGAGTCCGATTTAGTTATTGGAGCAGTGCTCATTCCAGGAGCAAAAGCCCCAAAGCTTGTAAAGGAGTATATGGTTAAGGATATGAATCCAGGGTCCGTTATTGTGGACGTTGCAATTGATCAAGGTGGAATTTTTGAAACGGTCGATCATATTACGACTCATGATAACCCTACTTATGAAAAACATGGTGTTGTACATTATGCTGTTGCTAATATGCCAGGGGCAGTCCCTCGCACATCAACTATTGGCTTAACGAATGTAAGTGTACCTTATGCACTTAAGATTGCCAACGGTTATAAAAAAGCAATTACCGATGATCAAGCGTTATTGAAGGGGCTTAATACTATCGATGGGTATGTAACTTATAAAGCAGTAGCCAATGCCCATGGGATAGATTATAAGCAAGTGGACGCATTATCGTTGGAATATGCCTGAATATAATGTAATTCTATATGAAGAAAGAAAATCACGTTTATCATTTTTTAAAAAAAGTCGACCTTTTAAAAAAGGTCGACTTTTTTACGTTATCCGCCAATGTGGGACATCTCAACTTTCTTTCTATTGACTGATTTGCTTCCTCGTTCTTCAGAGTAGCGGTCACGACGTCCTCGCCAAATCCCTACTACTTCATCAGCTAATTGAGTGTCGTTTCGATCAGAGCGAACTAACGATCTTAGATCATGCCCATTTGACGCAAATAGGCAGGTAAATAGTTTTCCTTCAGCAGAAACACGTGCACGATTACATGTGGAGCAAAACGCATCTGAAACAGAAGAAATGACACCAATCTCTTCTTTAGTTCCGATATAACGGTATCTCGTTGCGACTTCTCCTGTATAGTTTGGTTCAATTGGCTCAATCGGCATAACTTTATGGATATCTTCTAAAATTTGCTTTTTCGTATATACTTCATCGTATTTCCAATTGTTAGAGTTTCCTACATCCATATACTCAATAAAACGTAAGATATGTCCTTTTTCCCGGAAGAATTTCGCCATAGGAATCACTTCATGGTCGTTCATACCTTTTTTTACTACCATATTAATTTTTACTCCTAGTCCAGCATTAGAAGCAGCATCAATGCCATCCAATACTTTTTGAACAGTAACACCACGGCCATTAATTTTGCCAAAGACCTCGTCGTTCAAGGAATCAAGGCTAACTGATACGCGGTCGAGTCCAGCTTCTTTTAGGTCTTTAGCGTATTTTGGTAAGAGAGAAGCATTTGTCGTCATCGCAATATCTTCTAAGCCATCAATATTACGTAATTTTTGTATTAATATAGGTAAATCTCGACGCATTAACGGCTCGCCACCAGTAATGCGTATTTTTTGTACACCAAGATCTTTTACGAAAATGTTAGCAAGACGCTCAATTTCATCGAAGGAAAGCAATTGTTCCTTCGGAAGAAACTGGTAATCAGGTCCGAAGATCTCGGCAGGCATACAATAAGTACACCTAAAATTACATTTGTCCGTAACTGAAATCCGCAAATCTCTTAAAGGACGCTTCAAAGCGTCATATACAGACTGATTCATGTTGTTCTCCCCCTTTCAATTTTGAATGATATTTGTTTTCTATTAAACATACAAATTACTTCGTATTCTTTATTCTCTCAGGATGTGAATAGATATTAAAGGATTGCCCCCGAATAAAACCTACTGTCGTGATGTTTAATTCATCTGCCAGTTGGATAGCTAAATCTGTTGGAGCTGATTTCGACAGAACAATTCCGACACCAATTTTTGATGCTTTTAGGAGAACTTCGGAAGAGATCCTACCACTAAAAACAATGATTTTATCCCGTACGGGTATTTTGTTTAAAATACTATGTCCATATAATTTATCTAATGCATTATGTCTGCCAATGTCTGTTCGATCAACAATGATTTCAGATGGATTACATAAGGCAGCATTGTGAACACCGCCAGTATTTTTAAAAACTACACTGTTTTCTTGCATCATGTTCATAAGGTTTATGCACTGTTCAGCTTCTAATGTTGTTTTCGCCATTGAAGTTTTCGCTGTTCGTACATCACTTTGCAAATAAAACTGTCTACTTTTACCACAACAAGAACCAATGAAGCGCTTTGAATGTTGCTGGTTTATGTTAACATTAGATTTTAGTGTAACGTAGGCAAACCCTGCACTTACATCGATGTTCAGGTCTGTGATTTCGTCTTTGAAAAAGATAACACCTTCAGAGGCCAGGAATCCAATAATCAGTTCTTCCAGATGAGTCGGGGTGCAAACCATTGTTGCAAATTCTTCACCATTAATGTGTATCGTAATTGGGAATTCAGTAACAATTTCATCCTCTACATTATGGAAATTCCTATTATGATATTTCACTATAGATTTTTTATTACTCATATTTTGTACCATAGTATCACACCCACTTTTAAATATTAAAAGATATTAATCTAATCAATTACACATATAACCATAATATCATTCATAACACAAGTGTCACACTTTCCCAATAGCCCCTCAAAAAAAACAATATTTTGTCGAAAAAGTTGTTGAAAGGTTAAACGTTTTCGTGCTATTATTTTGAAGGATTCACAAAGATGTAACAATTTGATACGAGATAGCGATCCTGTCATCGGTCAAATTTCTTACTAATTTTTATAAACGAGATTTTAACTGTTGGGCCGATAGTAGCGAATCCTGCTGTTTACTAACCGTTAATCTTCCAGAATTTAAATGAATGCAATATTTGCGTTCATATTTGGAGGGTTAACGGTTTTTTGATGGAAAAAGACAAAAAAGGGATGTGTAACAGAATGCAAAAAGTGAAAAACAGATGGCTCATTGCCGCATCAGCTGTTGGAATTCATATTTCAATAGGATCAGTCTATGCGTGGAGTAATTTTACAACACCATTGATGGAAGAGTTTGGATGGAGTTCACAGCAAGTGCAATTAACATTTAGTTTGGCGATTTTATTTTTAGGATTATCTGCTGCGTTCCTAGGTCATTTTGTAGAAAAATATGGTCCTAGAAAAGCTGGATTATTAGCAGCTTCATTCTTTGGAGTAGGTATCTTCGGATCTGGTCTTGCAGTCAATATGTCTTCATTACCACTATTATACATTTTTTATGGAGTTCTTGGCGGAATTGGTTTAGGTGTAGGATACATAGCGCCAGTATCTACGTTAGTAAAATGGTTCCCAGACCGTCGTGGTTTAGCAACTGGATTAGCGATTATGGGATTTGGTTTTGCTGCTGCAATTAGTAGTCCTATCATGGATTCGTTAATTTCTTCTGTAGGTACTGCGAATACATTTTTCATTTTAGGTGTTTCATATTTTGTCATAATGACGGCTTCTTCACTTTATCTTGAAAAACCACCTGCTGATTGGGCTCCTGCAGGCTTCAAAGAAAAAGTCGCTTCTGGTCAGAAGAAGATTAAGGAAGATTTAGCGCAATTAACAGCAAATGAATCGATTAAAACGAAACGCTTCTACTTCTTATGGCTTATGCTCTTTATTAACGTAACATGTGGAATTGCCATTATTTCTGCAATGAAGCCATTAGCAGTTGAAAGTATTGGAATTACTACAACAGAAGCAGCTGCTTTAGTTGGTGCATTAGGAATTGCTAACGGACTAGGTCGGATTATATGGGCAAGTGCTTCTGATTACCTAGGTCGTGCGAATACGTACATGATTTTCTTCCTTATTCAAATACCAATCTTCTTCTTGTTACCAAGTGTAACAAGTCAAGTAATGTTTAGTATCTTTTCTGTACTAGTATATGCTTGTTACGGTGGTGGATTCGCATCAATTCCAGCATTTATCGGTGACGTATTTGGTACTAAACAGCTCGGTGCCATTCACGGTTACATTTTAACAGCATGGGCTGCTGCTGGCTTAGCTGGTCCAATGTTTGCCGCTTGGATGAAAGATACAACAGGTAGTTATCAAGCAAGTCTGACATTCTTTGCAGGATTGTTTGTCGTTGCTTTAATTATCTCAATTTTAACGAAGAAAGATATTGCAAAACTTCGCGCCCAAAAAGAAGCACAGAACCAAACGAATACGTTAGCAAGCTAAAAACTTTTCTCAAATTCAAAAGAATATGGTAAAATACAACCTGTATCAAAGTATGACTAGGCAGGAGAGAGAACGATGAATAAGTACGAAGCAGAGTTTAGCAATCTTGTACGCTCCTTCAGGAAAAAGCATATGGGAAAAGGTCCTAGCAAAATCACAACAACCTTTTGTAAAAATTGGGCTATTTGTGAAATGGAGGGGAATCTTTCACCGGTTGAGAGGTTTATCGCTAGTGCTGAGGAAGGTAAGCAAGTCTTAAGGGCTGCACGAACCGAAATGGTGAAAGATATGTATCAAAAACATCCTCCTGAAGAAATGGAAGAATTTTTAGGTAGCAAGTTTGTAGATCTGTTTGTCGACATTGATATTGATCGTGACTTTGGGATGTCCATATTCGTTTTTGATGACAACATAGAAGAAAAATTTAATAAATAAATAGGTTTGGAACTTGGTAGCGATCCTGCTAAAGACTCAACCACCGTTGATAATTTCTAAGGAAACTTATTGCGGTGGTTTTTTATTGGAAAATTTTATTATTAAGGAGTGAACAAAATGGGGAAAACACAACATGAAGGCCCTATAAAAATATCAAAAAAACCAGCACCCGAGCATTGGGTAAGTCCAATTCCATTTGGATTAGGAAAGGTAAAACCGAAACATATTAGAGATACAATGAAGATCATGTGGGAAAATAAAGACAATCTAAATTATGCTAAAAACATTCTTACAAAAGGGGTTTGTGATGGTTGTGCCCTAGGTGTATCTGGACTTCAAGATCAAACACTAAAGGGACCTCACATTTGTACAACCCGTTTGAATGTATTACGCCTTAGTACAATGCCAGCAATGAAGGAAGAAGTTGTTCATGCTGATGTGGATGAGCTAAAGAAATATAGCAGTAAGGAACTACGCCAATTAGGCCGAATTCCATATCCTTTAATTCGTAGAAAAGGTGAAAATAAGTTTTCCCGCATTAGCTGGGACGAAGCAATGGATATGATTGCTGAAAAAATGAAAAAACTTGATCCTAAACAGTATGGATTCTATTTAACTTCCCGTGGAATTACAAATGAATCTTATTACGTAGCTGCGAAGGTTTCACGCTTTTTAGGGACAAATCATATTGATAATGCATCAAGAATTTGTCATTCACCATCTAAAACAGCGCTAAAACGTTCAGTAGGCATAGGTGCTAGTAGTGCCAACTATCAAGACTGGATTGGCAGTGACGTATTAGTATTTTGGGGTTCTGTAGCTTCAAACAGCTCACCTGTTTCTACGAAATATATGCTAGCAGCAAAGAAAAAGGGTACGAAAATTATTGTCATTAATCCATATAAAGAACCGGCAATGGATAAATACTGGGTGCCATCTAACACAGAATCAGCCATTTTTGGTACGAAGCTTGCAGATGACTTTTATCAAGTAAATATTGGTGGAGACATTGCGTTAATGCACGGAGTTATGAAACATTGGTTTGAAATGGAAGAACAAGAAGAGGGTTCTGCGATCAACCATACATTTGTTCAAGAGCATGTGAATGGTTATGAGGAACTAAAAGCGAAAGTTCAAGAACAATCTTGGGACGAGCTTGTAAAATCTTCTGGTATCTCAAAAGAGAGAATTATAGAGTTGTCTGAACTACTCGCTAATAGTAAAAACGCAGTATATGCATGGGCATTAGGATTAACAATGCATTCTTTTGCAACAGACAATATTTCTCAAGTGGCAAACCTAGCACTTCTTCGTGGTCACTTAGGTCGTAAGTATAATGGACTTATGCCATTCCGTGGTCACTCAAGCGTGCAAGGAAGCGGAGAAATGGGAGCAGACCCATTTGTACTACCTGGTGGAGGCTGGGATGACAACAATGTTGATAGAATCGAGAAATTATGGAACTTTGAACTACCAAAATGGCAAGGTGATATCGTCGGTGTCTCTCTTGAAAATGCAGTTCTACCAGAAGATCATGATAGAAAATTAAAACTTTACTACATGAGTGGTGGTAACTTCCTAGAAACAATGCCAAACCCAGACTTTATCGAAAAAGCGTTATCAGAATTAGATATTCGCGTACACCAAGATATTATTTTCAACACTTCAACATTAGTTGATGCGAAAGAAGCGGTAATCGTCCTTCCAGCTAAAACTCGTTATGAGCAAGAAGGTGGAGGTACATCTACTTCAACTGAACGTATGGTTTACTTCTCTCCTGAGATTGAAGGGAATAAACAAGAGGTTGAAGAAGCTCGTGCAGAGTGGAAAATCTATATTGACCTTGCTAAACGAGTAAAGCCTGAAACGGCTCATCTTGTCGATTTTAAAGATGGTCAAGCAATTCGTGACGAGATTGCAAAAGCGAATCCAGATTATGATGGGATTCAAAATTTAAAGAAACAAGGCGATGTATTCCAGTGGGGTGGAGCATGGTTATGTGAAGGCGGAGTGTGTCCAACACCAGATGGTAGAGGAAACTTAATTCCTATTGATATACCAAAGCTTGAAAAGCCAGAGGGTACATTCTATATTACAACCCGACGCGGAAAACAGTTTAACTCAATGGTATATAAAGAAACAGATCCATTTAACGCTGCTGGTCGTTATGATGTGTTAATGAACGAAGAGGACGCTAAAGAATTGGATATCGTAAATGGAGAGCCAATTGTTGTTCATAATCAGCATGGTACATTCCAAGGAAAAGCTCATTTCGCAGACATTGCGAGAGGAAATGTTGGTCTTCATTTCCCAGAAGGAAACTTCCTAATTCCAAAGGGAATTTACGATGGACCTTCAGGAATTCCACAATATAGTGTTGCGGTTAAAGTAGAAAAAGCCGAGCGATATAATGCACAGAAGGATGTTCATTATTACGAGAAAAAAGTTGAAGATTTAGAAATGGCTGTGGATTAAGCTGGTACGTTTCATTTTTATTCTATATAGATAGTAAAATAGTCGGTTTCACTGCTCCTCTTATGATGTTGCTACGCTTTATGTAAAGCGATAAAATAGAGAGAAGCAGTAAACCGACTATAAATTTTCTATCGATAAGAAAATGAGCGATATCCCTCCCTACGAAGAGAAAGGAAGAGGAAAAAAGTGAAGGATCGATATTCCCGTCAAGTTTTGTTTCGGTCGATTGGTGAAGAAGGACAAAAGAAAATACGCAAAAAACATGTAATGGTGATAGGTTCTGGTGCGCTCGGAACGGCAAATGCTGAGAGTCTCGTTCGGGCTGGAGTCGGAAAACTAACGATAATAGACCGGGATTACGTGGAATTCAGTAATTTACAAAGGCAACAACTGTTTGCGGAACAGGATGTAGTGGACCAAATCCCTAAAGCAGTTGCTGCAAAAAGGAGATTAAGTGATATCAATTCAGATGTAGAAATTGATGCTCATGTAATGGATGCGACAGGAGAATCACTTCTTCCTTTATTACACGAAATAGATTTAGTAATTGATGCAACAGATAATTTTGATATTCGCTTTATTATGAATGATCTGCTTCAAAAAAACGAAATACCTTGGATATTTGGATCATGCGTGAGTAGTACAGGAATGAGTTACACAGTTATCCCTGGCCATACTCCATGCATAAACTGTTTATTACATGCTGCACCACTTTCTGGAGCAACATGTGATTCTGTTGGGATCATCTCCCCAGCTGTTCAAATGGTAGCAGCTCACCAAACGACAGAGGCGCTAAAATTACTTGTAGAAGATTACGAGGCATTACGCTCTCGTCTTGTCACATTTGATCTTTGGAACAATCGTTATCAAACAATTAAAGTAGATCGGGCAAAAAAAGAAAACTGTCCTACATGTGGTATCGAACCAACCTTTCCTCATTTACAATACGAATCTCAAACAAAAACTGAAGTATTATGTGGTAGAGAAACGGTCCAAATTCGTGCAGGACGGGAATTCAATTTAGATCAATTAGCAGAACGCTTAAAACATCTCGGTCAGACGAAACATAACTCCTTTTTAGTTTCTTTAGAATATCAATCTTATCGATTGGTGTTTTTTAGAGACGGTCGAACATTAGTGCATGGGACCAACTCAATAGAAAAAGCGAAAAGTGTGTATTATAAGCTTATTGGTTAAGAAGGAGGGGAAGTAATGGTGGAAAGAAGAAAACCTATTAAAGTAACAGAGGCACTGAATCGTGTAATGGAATTTGCTTTCGCAGGAAAGACAGATAATATCCCGATTGAACAGGCACTTGGTCGCTTTTTAGGGGAAGATCTCATTGCGGATCATGATGTGCCGTCCTTTGACCGTTCACCTTATGATGGCTTTGCTATTAGAGCTGGAGATACAGAACATGGATCACGCAACCATCCAATTGAATTAGAGGTAGTAGGCGAAATTGGGGCAGGAAGCGTCTTTACAGAAACTGTACAACCAGGTCAAGCTGTACGAATTATGACAGGTGCCCAAATTCCCGACGGTTGTGACGCAGTTGTTATGTTGGAACTAACAACTGAAATCTCTAAAGAGGGTAAAGATTATATTCAACTAAAACGATCATTTACATCAGGCGATAACATTTCCTTTAAAGGGGAAGATACGAAAAAAGGGACAGTACTTGCCCCAAAAGGAACTTATATTAACCCAGGAGTTATTGCATTGCTAGCTACGTTTGGATATAAACAAGTACCTGTTAGTCGTAAGCCAAAGATTGGTGTAATTGCTACTGGAAGTGAACTACTTCAAATCGATGAACCGTTACAACCAGGAAAGATTCGCAATAGTAATGCTTATATGGTTTGTGCGCAAATCGAACGAGCAGGAGGAATACCGGTTTATTTCGGCCAATTTAGCGATGATTTCGAAACATGCTATGAACAAGTAATAGAGGCGATGGACGAGGTCGATTTTCTTATTACAACAGGCGGTGTTTCTGTTGGTGATTATGATTACTTACCTGCTATATATGAAAAATTAGAAGCAAAAGTATTATTTAATAAGGTAGGAATGCGGCCGGGAAGTGTAACCACGGTTGCTGAAAAAGATGGGAAACTCTTGTTTGGGTTATCTGGCAATCCATCAGCATGTTATGTCGGATTTGAATTGTTTACAAGACCTGTCATTCGCACCTATCTTCAATGTAAACATCCTTATTTGAGAAAAGAAACAGCAACGCTCGGGGCTAATTTTCCAAAACCGAACCCATTTGATCGATTTGTAAGAGGTCATGTAACCTTTGAGGATGGTCAGCTAGTTGTTACGCCTGCTGGCTTAGATAAGTCAAGTGCAGTAACATCACTTGCATTGGCCAATGTATTAATTGTTTTACCAAGTGGTACAAGGGGATATGAAAAAGGGATGAAAGTGAAAGCAATCCTGCTCGAGGATCAGGAAGGTCATTAAGTCAATCTTTTATAGTACCCTAGGGTTGTGGAAACTGTTGATGAAAAAGAAAGGAGCATACTCGTGAAAGAGGAGCTTTTTGAAATTGTAGAGGAACCAATTCAACTCCAAGACTTAGTTGCAAAAGTAACAAGAAGAGAAGCTGGAGCTATTACAACTTTTATAGGAACAGTTCGTGAATGGACAAAAGGAAAAAGAACGATATATTTAGAATACGAAGCATATAAGCCTATGGCTGTAAAAATGCTGAATAAAATTGGTGATGAAATACAAGCGAAGTGGCCAAACACAAAAGTTGCTATTACTCATCGTGTCGGTCGATTAGATATTTCGGATGCAGCTGTCATGATTGCAGTATCATCACCACATCGTAAAGCGGCCTATGAGGCTAATGAATACGCTATTAATAGAATAAAACAAATTGTACCTATCTGGAAAAAAGAACATTGGGAAGATGGAGAAACGTGGATTGGGGACCAGTTAGAGCAAGTACCTTATCCAGAAGGAAAACCGAACATAAAGGATGAATTATCATGATTAAGGTGTTACTATTTGCTCACTTACAAGAAGAAGCAGGAAGCAATGAAGTTGAATTAGAACTAGATGGGATGACTGTTAGTCATTTGAAAAGGGAACTTCAACAACGTTATCAGTTATCAGAAATGGATCAAGTGATGGTTGCAATTAATGAAGAGTATGCTCTTGACGAAGACAAGGTGAAAAACGGGGATATTGTAGCATTAATCCCGCCTGTAAGTGGTGGTTAATGTAGAGGAGGGGGATTGTTTATGTTAAAACAGCATCGAAAAAAATCTCCTAGAAGTGTGAAATGTGCAGTAGTAACGGTTAGTGACACGAGAGACAAAGAAACAGACAAAAGTGGTAAACTTTTGCATGAGCTTTTGGAAAAGGATCATCATAAGGTCCATTTTTATAAAATTATTCCCGATGAAAAAAGTGAAATTGTACAAACTTTGAACGAGACAATAACTCATTCAGACATTGAATGTGTTATTGTAAATGGTGGCACCGGCATAGCGAAGAGGGATGTAACGATTGAAGCTGTAGAACCGATATTGGATAAAGAATTACCAGGGTTTGGGGAGTTGTTCCGGTATTTAAGTTATGAACTTGATATCGGATCTGCGAGTATTTTATCCAGAGCAATAGCTGGTGTTGCAAATAATACGGCGGTCTTTTCTATTCCTGGCTCTTCTGGGGCGGTGAAACTAGCTATGGAAAAGTTGATTTCTCCAGAACTAGGTCACATTGTAATGGAGATAAATAAAGATTTATAAAAATTGAGGATATAACAATGAAAAATTTCATAAACGTATTTCTATTACTTAGCTTGCTTTTCCTTACAGGTTGTACTAATGAAAAGCCTACGAAAATAACAGTGTCGGCAGCTTCCAGTATGACAGAAAGTTTAATGAAATTGAAAGACAGGTTTGAAGCAGACCATCCAAATATTACGATTACGTATAACTTTGGTGGTACAGGTTCTTTGCGGAAGCAAATTGAACAAGGTGCACCAGTAGACTTATTCTTTCTGGCATCCAAAGACGATTATAAACAGCTCGAGGAAGGAAAATATATTCATCATGGAACGCTTATTTTTGAAAATCAGTTGGTCATCGTCAACAATAAAGAAGTCGATGTAAATAATTTTGCGGATTTTTTACATTCTTCTGACGGAAAAGTAGCGATTGGTTCCCCTGAAGCAGTACCTGCTGGAACATATGCGAAACAAGCGTTACAGTCATTAGAAGTGTGGGATCAATTAGTAGAAAATCGAATCGTTTTCACGAAAAATGTTTCCCATGTTCTCACACTTGTGGAGAAAGGGGCAGTTGACGTCGGTATTGCTTATTATAGTGACGCGACGCCATCCGATGTGAACATCCTGGAAACAATTGACTACCGCATGCATGAACCGATTGAATATTACTTAGCAATAATAGCTAACAATATCGGGAATGAAGAAGCTGTGAACACATTCTACGAATACGCTCTAAATGATAAGAGTTTGGAACTGTATAAAGATTACGGTTTTCAGACGGATGGAAGAATGGGGGAATCATAATGGAATGGTCATGGTTCCCGGTTCAATTATCTCTAATTGTTGCTACTATCGCTACCTTTATTACGTTATTGTGTGGGGTAATAATTGCTCATGTTATGGTTACTAAACGGTTCAAAGGAAAGGCGTTTGTTGAAACGGTTATTTTCTTGCCACTTGTTCTACCCCCTACGGTGATTGGATTTCTATTGATCATGGTATTTGGAAAGAATAGTCCAATCGGCAACATGATAGAATGGGTTACTGGTAGAAGTGTACTATTTACATCTACAGCTGCAGTTATTGCCGCTACTGTTGTAGCTTTCCCATTAATGTATCAATCCGTAAAAACGGGGATGTTATCGGTTGATCGGAATGTGATCGGTGCTGCGAAGGTGGATGGTGCTACTAGCTGGAAGCTTCTAATATTGATTACACTTCCACTCTCTCTTCGCTCACTTATAACCGGGGTTATTTTAAGTTTTACGAGAGGGTTTGGCGAATTTGGTGCAACACTTATGTTTGCTGGAAATATCCCTGGTAGTACTCAAACGATACCAACAGCCATTTACCTTGCACTAGAAACCGGTCATACGGGGATTGCTTGGAATTATGTTGTCATAAGTATTGTGTTTTCCTTTTTCCTTTTATTTTCCATTAATCGGACAAAAGGAATGTTACAATAAATAAACAAAAAAGGACACCGAATTATAAATCAGTGTCCTCTTTAAAACGGATATAGTCGCCATTCTTTCCACCACTTTTTTGAAGCAAGTACGTTTGTCCGATAATCATTCCTTTGTCAACAGCTTTACACATATCGTATACAGTTAAAGCAGTAACAGAGGCAGCAGTTAAAGCTTCCATTTCTACACCCGTACTTCCTTTCGTCTTCACTTCAGCTTCAATAATTAACTCGTATTGATTATCATCTAAGGAAGCCCACTCAAAGGAAAGATCAACGCCACTAATCGGAATCGGGTGACACATAGGGATAACTGAAGACGTTTGTTTAGCACCCATAATTCCAGCTACTTGAGAAACAGCTAATACATCCCCTTTTTTATTTTTTTGAAGAGTGATGTTTTCATAAACGTCCTTATTCATAATTACGCTAGAACGTGCTATAGCTTTTCGAGCACTTTCTTTTTTATCGCTTATATCAACCATCTTTGCTCTACCTTGATCATTGAAGTGTGTGAAATTACCCAAAATCATTCATCCTTTCAAGTTCTTCAATTACATCCTACCATAAATAGCATTGCTAGGAGATGTTTACATGTTAATTTTTCAAGTTGTTGGTTATAAAAATAGTGGAAAAACTACGTACATAAGTGAGTGGATTTCATATTTTACCGAAAAAGGCTTAAACGTAGCAACATTAAAACACCATGGTCATGGCGGAATACCCAAATTTGTTGAAAATACAGATACCGCAAAGCATGCGCAGGCAGGAGCTGTTATGACAGGTGTTGAAGGAGATGGGTCATTTCAGTTATCCATTAAACAACAATCATGGAACATGGATCAACTTTTAGCATTTTATCGTATGATGGATATTGATTTGCTTATATTAGAAGGATTTAAGGAATATGATTTTCCTAAAATCGTCTTAATTAGAGATGAACTGGACCTACCTTTATTAAACCGAGTAACCAATGTGGAAGCGGTGATTACAACAATTCAATTAGATAAAACAGATGATCATTGCCCTATTTTTAAACCAACTGATACTGAAAAAATAAAGGAATGGCTTGCTGAACATTTATTGTCGCAGTAATTCGAACTTATTATATCCTTTTCGTAATAAATAAGAGAGAGGTATGATTATGCCAAATCAAATTACCGGGATTGTCCTTGCAGGCGGGGAGTCTCGACGTTTTGGGTCTCCAAAAGCATTTGCAACAAGGAATGGGATTCCGTTTTACCAATATTCTATAAACACGTTAGCCCCGTATTGCCATTCTATTGTATTTGTAACCCGACCTGAATTTCATAATCAGTTTTCGTTTGAAGATGATTCAATTACTGTAATCAATGACGTAGCAAAATTTCAGGGACAGGGCCCTTTAGCCGGTATTTATTCTGCAATAGAGGAAGTCTCTGCTGAATGGTATATTGTACTACCAGTAGACGTTCCGTTTATTGAACAATGGGTAATAGAGAAACTAATTTATAATATTGAAGATAACATTAATGCAGTGGTCCCGATTGTCGGGGAGAAACAGCAGCCTCTCATTGCCTGTTATCATCATTCCGTTCACAAGCAAATTGCTGAAAATTTAACAAATGAAAAACTATCGTTACAACAGCTATTTGACCACATCCGCGTAAAGTATATACAACTGAATAATGAATTACCATTCCGGAATATTAATAGGCCAGAGGATTTGTAACGGATTATTTGCATTCCGGATACCATAAAATGACCATGGGGTAAACGAAACGGACTTTCAATTTAGAAAGCCCGTTTTTTACGTATTACTTATTTTCGTCATCATGTCGATGCATATCTGTTAGTTCCTCCGCACTTTCAACTTGATAACGAAGGTTTCCGGTAGGTTGGTCCACACCGTTACCGGTATTTTTCAATACATTGTTATGGACGTACTTATGGAAGAAGTATTCAAAGATTGTTAATCCTGCGGCGGCAATAAGTGATTGTGTAAACAGTCCTTCAATAGGGGTTAAAGCCTCACTCATAATCCAAATTACAAGTAAAGCTAATCCGAAATCAGCAATTGTTGCAACTGTGTTGTTCGTTAAACGTAAAATGATGAGATCTCCTAGGATGTATGAGACTAGACCTAAAACCAATGCAATAGTGAAGATATTGCCAAATGTTAAACCATAAAGACCTCCTAAAATGAACCATAATAACACTAATGAGGACACGAATTTTATTGCAAGTGCAATGAAATGTCTCATGCGGTCATCTCCTTTTTGTTTTACTATCTCCAACTTGTTATTAGCTATTCATATTTTGTGATGATTTATAGAAAAATGAGTAATCGGCGCAATAAAGAGTTTATATAGAGAGGACAATTTTCGATAGATTAAAAATAGTCTAATAGTCATGAAAATGTGAATAGCAGTTATAAGTTATCAGAAAATATGATATATTATGTTAAATATTGTCTCCTGAAAAAAGGGGTGTTCACCTTGAAACGGTTACAAAAGACTATATATTCCCTGAGAAATATAGCAAATCTACCGAAAAAATTACTTTTTATGTTTACGATGAACTATATCCTTTCCGTTGCTAAATTTATGATCATTCCATTTTTAGCAATTTTATTTAAAAATGATTTGCATTTATCTGCAACAGAAGTTGGTTTTTTGTTAGGCCTCACTCCTTTATCATCACTCTGTTTTAGCTTTATAGGAGGAAGGTTGAGTGATGTATATGGCGTTCGTAAGTTTTACATTATCTCTTTATTCGTTTCAAGTGTAGTAATGTTACTGTATGGACTAACAACGAGTTATTTCTTATTATGTTTGATTTCTGTTTTATCTGGAATTGGATGGAGTATATTCAATTCCACAAACCAAAGTTTAATAACTTTATTTTCTCCTAAAGATTTTGTAAACAAGTCGTTTAATATTAATTATTGGGTCTTTAACTTAGGAGGGGTAACAGGACCTTTAATCGGTGCCAAAATTGCCACAGTGGAAAGCATTCGTGTCCCCCTATACATATTTTCGTTTACGTTATTTGTGTTAGCGGTCTTGTCTATGATTACCCTCAGTCAAAATGAAAAGAAAAAAGTGGAGAAGAGGGAGAGTAATCTCATAAGTAAGACTGTTTTCCAAAAAGTGTTTACGGATAAAATGTTACTCGGATTAATTAGTAGTTTCTTTTTATTATTTTTTATTGAATCGCAAATGGATACAAACATTGTGCAATATATCGATGCTTCCTTTGAAGAAGGGATTATGTTATATGCACAATTACTGACGATGAGTATGTTAATGGTTATTATTTTACAGCCATTTGCAGCTGTATTTACTGATAAAGTACCGAGAAATATCCTTTTATTATTTGGCGGGGCAATGTATTTTATCGGTCCAATCCTTTTTTGGTCTACAACTAGCCAATATACTTGGTTTGTAGCTTTTGCGTTACTGACTGTCGGTGAAATTATTCTAGCACCTACAATCCAGGCATCTGTAGCGAAACTTCCAGACGATGGCTATAAAACTACGTATTTCTCCTTCGTAAATATGGGGGGAAGTTTAGCATTTTTTGTAGGGCCCTGGTTTGGCGGGTTACTTTATGATTACATCAACATTATATATTTGTTTATCTTAATGTCGTTGGCTGGCATCATTATGTCATTCATTCTTTTATCAATTAGTAAAGTGAAGAATGAAATGGTCCATGAATCTGAACAGGCCTATTTATAACTTCAATTAAAAGGGAATCACTACCTTCGGGTAGTGATTTTTTTGGTGATGATATTTGAATTTAGTTGTTAAAATTATTTGACGATAAAGTTTCTATTGCATATTATAATATTCAAAAGAACATTTGAATATTAAAAGGGTGGGTTAAAGTGGCTTCCAAAGATAAGTGTGATATTTATTGTTACGACGAAAATAAAGTGAACCGACTCAAAGGGAAACTGCAGAACAAAAATACATTATCTGTAGCTACAATGTTTAAAGCGTTGGCAGATGATACACGAATGAAAATAGCTTATATATTATGTCAGGAGGAGGAAGTATGTGTTTGTGATGTAGCAAATGTAATAGGATCAACAACGGCAACAGCCTCACATCACCTCCGTTTGCTCCGAAACATGGGATTAGCTAAGTCCCGCAAAGAAGGGAAATTAGTGTTTTATTCCTTGGATGATCACCATGTTCGTCAATTAATCTTAAACGGATTTGTTCATATGGAGGAGGATGTAACCAATGTCAGAAGTTATTAAAAAGTTTCGTGTTCAAGGTCTGGACTGAGCTGATTGTGCTGCTCAGTTTGAGCAGAATGTGAAAAAAATTGCTAGTGTGAAGGACGCTAAAATTAATTTTAATGCTGGGAAAATTACGGTTTATGGTGATGTTACTGTAGAACAAATGGAAAAAGCGGGCGCTTTTGAAGGATACATGATTCAACCTGATGGAGCCAAACAGAAGCATGTACCGTTTTGGAAAAACAAAGGACATATTCGTATTGTTATTTCCCTTTTCTTTCTCATATTAGGCTTTATCATGACAAATAGCAGTTACGAAGTTGCTTCGTTTGGTACTGCAATGTTAGTAGGGGGATGGACACTTTTTCGGAAAGGGTTCCGCAATCTTCTACGATTACAATTTGATATGAATACGTTAATGACAGTGGCAGTACTAGGTGCAGCCGCTATAGGTGAATGGGGAGAGGGAGCGACTGTTGTATTTCTGTTTGCCATTAGTGAGTTATTAGAAAGTTACTCTATGGATAAGGCTCGCCAATCAATTCGTTCACTAATGGATATTGCTCCAAGGGAAGCATTAATTAGAAGAAATAATAAAGAAATAACGGTTTCCATTGATGATATTAACATTGGCGATATTATGATAGTGAAGCCTGGGCAAAAATTGGCAATGGATGGAAAGGTAATAAAAGGCGCATCAGCAATAAACCAGGCCGCTATTACAGGGGAAAGTGTACCTGTTACAAAAAAAGTTGGGGACGAAGTGTTCGCAGGGACTTTGAATGAGGAAGGTTTGTTAGAAGTTGAGGTAACAAAAAGGGTTGAAGATACAACAATTGCAAAAATCATTCATTTAGTTGAAGAAGCTCAAGCAGAAAAAGCACCATCACAAGCATTTATTGATAGATTTGCAAAATATTATACTCCAGCTATTATTCTATTAGCCATCGGTATCGCCGTTGTACCTCCATTATTTATGGGTGAATTGTGGGGAGATTGGATTTACCGTGGTCTAACTGTTCTTGTAGTAGGATGTCCTTGTGCTCTTATTGTGTCTACACCTGTTGCGATTGTTACGGCAATAGGTAATGCAGCCCGAAACGGTGTTTTAATTAAAGGTGGGATTTATTTAGAAGAAGCAGGATCAGTAAATGCGATCGCCTTTGATAAAACGGGAACATTAACAAAAGGGAAGCCTGAGGTAACAGATATAATTCCTCTACAAGGTGAAAGCCGAGAAGCCCTTTCCATTGCTGCAGCACTTGAAAAGAGGTCACAACACCCAGTTGCATCTGCTATTATTCGCAAGGCAGAAAAAGAGAAAATATATACTAATAACGTGAGTATTGAAAACTTTTCTTCCATAACTGGAAGAGGGGTAAAAGCTAATCTCAACGGAACTTTATATTATATAGGTAATTTAAGTCTGTTCAAAGAACTGCTGAATGATCAAGCGTTACGGGAAATTGAAGAACAGGTAAAATTGCTTCAAGACGAAGGAAAAACCGTTATGATTTTAGGGAATCAAAGTAAAGTTTTAGCATTGTTTGCGGTTGCGGATGAACTGAGAACGCAAAGCAAAAATGCGGTTCAAACGTTAAAAGAGCTTGGCATTCACAATACGATTATGCTTACAGGGGATAATGATACAACTGCAAAAGCTATTGGTAAGGAAGTAGGAGTAACGGAAGTGTATTCAGAACTTCTGCCACAACAAAAACTGGAAGCAGTGAAGAAACTGAACGAAAAAGGTAAAGTAGCTATGGTAGGAGATGGAATAAACGATGCTCCAGCTTTAGCAACGTCAACTGTCGGAATTGCTATGGGAGGTGCAGGGACGGATACTGCACTTGAAACCGCGGATATAGCATTAATGGCAGACGACTTAACAAAGCTGCCATTTACGATTCGTCTAAGTCGGAAGGCACTTCAAATTATTAAACAAAATGTTGCATTTTCTCTAGGGATCAAAGCACTTGCTTTAGTACTCATTATTCCAGGGTGGCTCACCTTATGGATGGCAATATTTGCTGATATGGGGGCAACGATTCTTGTAACCTTAAACGGATTACGGCTTTTACGGATAAGAGACTAACAAGTATCTTTTGAAATGAAAAAGCAGGGGATTCTATTCTCTGCTTTTTTGAATTTATCGTTTGTTTTATAATTTAATAAATTACAAAAAAGGGGATGACATAATGAGAGTACTAATTACAGGTGCTGGAGGTAATTTAGGTAGGGTATTAGCCCCGGCTTTAGAAAAAAATGGCCATGAGCCTGTATTACTAGATTACAGGGATATTGAGACGGCATATCCATTTATAAGAGGAGATGTAAGGGATTCACAAGTAATATTGGAAGCGACAAAAGATATTGATGCAATTGTTCATGGTGCTGCTCTTCATGGTATTCATCTGGAGAATTATTCAAATGATGATTTTTGGGATTTAAATGTCACTGGAACGAAAAATGTTTATGAAGCAGCCCTTAAAAACAATGTAAAAAAAGTACTACTATGCAGTACAATGGGTGTTTACGGTGAAAGTATACCAAATCATGAAAACGCTTATTCTCTTGTTACTGAAGAACTTGAATTAATGCCAGCAGACGTCTATGGCCTTACGAAAAAGCTTTGTGAAGAGCTGGGGGAGTTTTATTATCGGAAGCATAACATTCAGACCATTGCATTCCGTCTTGGGATGTTCGTGCCAGAAACCTTTGTTCAGTATGGTTTACGCCTGCTTGTTGGTGGCGTTGATGACCGTGATGTTGCACATGCTTTCATACAAGGATTGTCCAATGAAGAAATCGGTTTTGATTACTTTAATATAATGTCAGCTGTTCCATTCACCGTAGAAGATGAAAAACTGCTGTATAGCAAACCAAGGGACATTATTGAAAAGTATTACCCAGGTTCAAAAGAAATATTTACTGCAAAAGAGGTTGATGTAGAAGGAATTTTAAGGATGTGGGGAACAACATACTGGTCAATTCAAAAAGCAGCAGAGAAACTAAACTTTCATCCACAATATAATTTTGATGGGTTTTTACAAGCGCTAAAGGAAGATGACAGGGATTATTATCCTTTTGCAAATTTACCATGGTGGGGTGTATAAATTAAAAATATTGACAGTCTTCCTTCCATGTAATATTATATACAATGGCTTTAGCGCATAAAAGCTAAAAAGCGTTTAAGTGATAACGTGTAGTTGGTTTATTATTTTACTTTTCAAGAGTAGACAAACATTTAATTAGGGTAGTATCGTGGATTTGTATCTCCGTCCCTAGTTTTAGGGATGAAGGTACTTTTTTGATTTTTAGAAGGTTTCTACACAACAAGAATTTACATCGGAGGTTTTCAAAATTGCAACAAGTCAATAAAGCTCAAGCAGTATGTTTATTAACAAGTGTACTATTTATTATTTCTGTTTCATTGTTATATTTAAAAGTACATCCACATATTCCGATTTTTCTATGTATCATTTTATTCATGATGTTTTCCCTATTTACGAAACGTCCTTGGTCATTTATTGAAGAGGCAATTAAAAAGGGGCTTAATGTAGGAGTTATCCCAATTTTTCTATTTATGTTAATTGGTATATTAATAGGGATTTGGATGCTATCAGGTACGATTCCAACCTTAATTTATTATGGTAGTCATATAATGTCTGTGAACTTTTTCTTACCAAGTGTGTTTATTATTACAGCTATCGTTGGCACCTTCCTAGGAAGTGCGTTTACAACAGCATCAACAATTGGTGTTGCAATGCTGGCAATCGGAACAATGATGGGACTTTCTCCTGCTATGATAGCGGGTGCTATTATTTCTGGTGCATTTTTAGGGGACAAAATGTCACCTCTCTCCGATACGACAAATATTGCTGCAGCTATAAGTAGGGTAGATCTATTTGAACATATTAGACATATGCTGTGGACTACTGTTCCTGCCTCCATCCTATGTTTAATAGGTTTTGGATTAATGGGATGGTTCTCTGACAAGACGACTGTAGAAAATGTAACACATGTACAAGATTTAATAGAAGGTCTCAACATCATTCATCCAATGTCAATGATTCCAGCGATTGTTATGCTCGTCTTAGCATGGAGGAGAACACCTGCAATTTTAGTAATCGTTGCCGGTATTTTAACTGGTATTGCATCAGCACTTATTTTTCAGCAAAGTGTATCATTAACAGCCATTATGGATGTTATGCAAAATGGATATGTTGCGGATACAGGCAACGAAAAACTTGATTCTATGTTATCCCGTGGTGGATTACAAAGCATGATGTGGTCTGTTTCACTTGTGTTATTAACACTTACCATGGGAGGATTAATTCAAGCGTTAGGAATTATGGAACGTTTAATGGAAATCATACAAAAATTAATCATATCCACGGGAAGATTAGTGTTTGCGACAGCGGTTACTGCGATTGGTATAAACGTTAGTGTAGGTGAACAGTATTTATCTATAATTCTAACTGGAAAAGTGTATGAAGAGCAGTTTGATGCAAGGGGGATATCAAGGAAAAATCTTTCCCGCATACTTGAAGATGCAGGAACTGTAATTAATCCACTAATTCCTTATGGTGTGAGCGGAGTGTTCTTGGCAAATGTACTAGGAGTACCAGTTTTGCAATATCTTCCCTTTGCTCTGTTTTGTTTGGTGAGTCCACTTCTAACGATTCTATATGGGTTTACTGGTATTAGTTTACGAAAAAATGAATTATCAACTAATTAAAGGTCTTTATCGCTAACTTTTTTTCATTATTATATTTTAAAAAGGCTGCCTGTAATTAAGCCGTTCCCTATCTATCGTCCTGACTTACAACCCCTCTTCTCAGCACGCTCTTTTATCAAAGCTGTATTATGGGCCATCAATAGGTGACGGTGACAGCCTCTCCCGCAAACCGATATGATTTACCGTCCTTTACAATTCGAAACCAAAACTAAGCGATAGGTAATCTTGGGTACATGTTCAAAAAGCCGAACCCTCTGGGCCTCGGTTTTTTTTATTGTGCCTTATTATATTTAATAAAAAGCAGGTGAGTTTGACCAATAATTGCACCTACCAAGAAATAAAATTTCTTTATATCTGACAAATAAAATATGTATTTTTTTTAATTATGGTTATGTAATATAATAGGTCTTAATAATCGGAAATTATAGAATTTTCAGAAATGTACATAAGGAGCGATTAGATGAAAAGTGTAAAAAAACATACTGTTGAATTATTACAAAATCATAGATCTATCCGACGGTTTAGTAATAAGAAAATTCCTTATGATGACATAAAAAATATCATTTTAAGTGCCCAGGCAGCTTCATCCTCTAGCCATGGTCAATCATACTCAATCATTAACGTTACAGATGTTAAGAAAAGAAAATTGCTCTCTGAATATGCAGGTAATCAGGAACAGGTTGTATCTAGTTCACATTTCTTCGTGTTTTGTGCAGATTTAAATCGATTAGAACAGTTGTCTAACATTGAAGAGGTTGATTTAACTGAGTCTCTGGATAGTACGGAAATGTTTATAATAGCAACAGTTGATGCTTCACTAGCTGCTCAAAATGCTGCTATAGCTGCAGAGGCCCTTGGGCTAGGAATTGTATATACAGGTGGCATCCGAAATCATCCTGAAGAAGTAAGTGCATTATTAAATCTCCCCAACAGAGTATATCCAATTTTTGGGATGTGTTTTGGATATTACGATAAAAAACAGACCCCAGAATTAAAACCACGCTTACCGATCGATGCAGTCTTTTTCGAGAACGAATATAAACCCTTTTCGGAAACCTTCCCATATATTCAAGAGTATGACAGTATCATGGAACACTACTATAGAAACCGTACAAGTAATGCACGTAATGACAACTGGACTAAAGTAATGACCAACAAACGAAAGGTTCCTAGACGAATGAATATGAAAAGTTTTTTAGAAAAACAAGGGTTTCCATTTAAATAAAGTTAGGGGGTGGAAGGATGAGACTTTTTGAATATGATGCCAAGCAAATAGTTAGTCAAGAAGGTTTAACAATCCCCCGTGGACATTTAATTAAAAATGAGCATGATATTGAAGATGCCATTCAACATTTAGGTTTACCACTTGTATTAAAAGTTCAAACATTAGTTGGTGGACGCGCTAAAGTTGGGGGAGTAGCAGTTTTACAAACGGAACAGGACATAAGGGATTGGGTTAATGAAAAAATGAATACCGTAATAAAAGGAAAGAAGGTTGAGGCTATCCTTGCTGAGCAAGTAGTTCATATTTCAGATGAATACTATGTAGCTTTTAGTATGGACACGACAGAAAAAAATATTAAATTGCTTTTCAGTAGAAGTGGTGGGATTGATGTAGAGGATGTTAAGGGCACAAGTAAACTATATACCTATAAAGTTAACAAGACTTTCGGACTTGAAGATTTCAAACTTACTGAAATTCTTTCTCGTAGCGGTGTTCCACAAACTATGTGGAAAGAAATTAAAAAAGTATTTCATCAACTATATACGATATTTTTAAAATATGACTGTACATTATTAGAAGTTAATCCACTTGCTATTAACCATAACAGTGAACTGTCCATACTTGATGTCCACTTCTATGTAGATGATAATGCAATACCTAGACAACCCGCTATTAGAAATGTTATCTACGAAAATTCTATTGATTACAGTCAGTTGTGGCATAAGCTTGAGTACGGCTACGACACAGTTATTTTAGATACTGAAGGGACTATCGGATTGTTATCAACTGGGGCAGGGTTATCTATGGCTTTAACAGATGAGCTTATAAACCAAAAACTTAGGCCGATTAATTTTGCTGATGTTCGTTCAGGGCAGCTGAAAGGTGATCCGACTAGGTTAGTCGTGCTTTTAAACCAACTTAAAAAGTTTCCTAATATTAAATGTGTTTTCGTTAGCATTTTTGCAGGAATTACGGATCTAGCAGAATTTAGTGAAAGTTTATTAGAGGCTAAGAAACATGTTGAATTACCGAAGGATTTGGACTGGGTTGTCCGATTTGAAGGAGTCAATTATGAAAAGGCAAAGGAGATGTTAGAAAAAGACGGTTTATTTGTAACAAATTCGTTAATGGAAGCGTTATCAAAAATTCATCAAGTATCAAAGGTGTGAAATGTTAATGAGTATACTGATAGATGAAAAGACGAATGTCCTGATTCAAGGTTTAACAGGAACTATTGCACAAAGGCATGCCCTTAATATGAAAAAAAATAATACCAACATTTTGGCAGGTGTTGCCCCGAAAAAGGGAGGAACACAAGTAAATGGATGGCCAATATTTGATACTGTATCCCAAGCATTAGACCATATACAAGTTGATTTATCCTTAATCTATGCTCCACCAATGATAGCTGCTAATGCAATTATGGAAAGCATTGAAACAGGGATAGAGACAATTGTTTGTGTGACAGAAGGAATACCCCAGCATGATATGTATAGAGTATATAAACGTTTAACAGAGTCAAATTCTATACTACTCGGTCCATGTTCCCCTGGTGTAACATCTCCCGGTAAATCAAAGGTAGGATTTCTACCTGATCAGATCTGCTTGCCTGGAAATGTGGGAGTAGTTGGAAAAAGTGGTACATTAACATACGAAATTTGTTATCAGATGAAATTAGAAGGAATTGGTCAATCATCGATTGTAGGGATAGGTGGAGACCCAATTAAAGGATTAAGTTTTAAAGACGTCATCCAACTGTTCGAAGAAGATGATGAAACAGATGTAATTGTAATGGTTGGCGAAATAGGCGGCGTTGAAGAGGAAGAAGCTGCTGAATATATTAAAAAATATGTCTCGAAGTCGGTTGTTGCATTTATAGCAGGTAAAAATGCTCCTAAGGACGTCCCGATGGGACATGCCGGAGCCTTAATTTCGGGTGGTGAAGGTGGATATGAAGAAAAAGTAAATAATTTAAAACATAACGGTATCCATGTAGCTAAATCTATATTTGAAGTAACAAATCTAGTAAAAAGTTTTTATGTAGTGGATCAAAAATGAAGGAACCTTTAACGTAAATATAGAAAAGAGTTCCATTCCAATAAAATTGAAAACGGTTACAAGTCTAAATAGATTAATTAGGAGGAGGATTAACTTGAATCAAAAATTATTCAATATAACTGATGAGCAGGAGATGTTAGTAGAAACAATTCGAGATATAACTGAAAAAGAGTTTAAACCTAACTCAAGTGAACTTGAACAATCTGGAGAGTTTCCATTTCATAATATGAAGATATTGGGGGACTTGGGGATATTAGGGATTTCAATACCAGAAGAATATGGTGGTTCAGACGGAACTGTAATGGATGCAGTATTAATTTTAGAAGAGATTGCAAAAGGATGTTATATAACCGGAATGGCAGTGTTGGGAGAGATTGGTGTTCAATCCAAAGCGATTGTTGCGTATGGAAGCGAAGAACAAAAACAAAAATATTTACCTGGAATAGCAAAGGGAGAAACGATATTAGCGATATGTATAACTGAGTCGGAAGTTGGTTCTGATGCAGGCAATATGAAAACGAATTCAACGTTAGAGGGGAATTCCTATATCGTTAATGGTACGAAACAATTAATAAGCCGTGCAGATGTTGCCGATTTGTTTCTCGTTTTTACTAGATTTGAAGGAGAACAAGGAAGTCAAGGAGTTGGATGCTTACTAGTAGAAAAAGGAACGCCTGGGTTACATGTAAGGCAAGGTTATCAAACTATGGGTGGAGAATACTTGTGGGAAGTTGAATTTGATAATTGTGCAGTCCCCATTGATAACGTACTTGTAAGAGAAAATGGATTTAAAAAGTTGATGACGGCGTTTAATACACAAAGATGTTTAAATGCATCCATTACATTGGGGTTAGCGGAAGGGGCATTTAATGAAGCACTCAAGTACACAAAAGAGAGAGAACAATTCGGAAGGCCAGTAGCTAATTTTCAAGGGATACAATGGATGTTATCTGATATGTACGTGGAGATTGAGGCAAGTAAATCTTTACTATATCGTGCTGCAATAAACGCGGGCAAGGGATTTCCAGATAAAATAGAGGCTTCAGTTGCGAAGCTATATACTAATGAAATGGCAATACGTGTAACGAATCAAGCTATGCAACTTCACGGGGGTTATGGATATACAAAAGAGTACCCAGTCGAACGAATGGTACGAGGAGCAAGGTTTGGTGCATTAGGTGGTGGGACGTCGCAAATTCAAAAGAATCTAATTGGAAGACACTTGTTAAAAACAGATAAAATCTTCTAATCATTGATTTCATATATAGAGAAACATTAGTAAAGGAGGTGTGCAATGAATTAGTTAGAGAGGGAGTGCAGGGCAATCAATTTTTAAAAAAGGGGATCGATCAAAAAAGGAGTGTTTAGCTTGATGAAAAAAAGTTTTTTTATAATTAGTTTGTTAGTTTTAGTATTAGCACTTTTCGGTTGTGGCGCAAACGAAACGGGCACCGAAACTGATGATTCTTCAGGTCCAAATGACGATACAAATACAAATTCAAATGACGATACAAATACAAATAAACAAGAAGATGATTATCCGAATAAACCTATTACTATAGTTGTACCTTTTTCAGCGGGTGGATCTGGTGATACTATGTCAAGAACGTTTGCGAAAATTGCGGAGAAATACGTTGACGTATCGTTTGTTGTTGAAAATAAACCAGGTGGTAGTGGTGCAATTGCACTAAATCATGCTAAGACAAAACCAGCTGACGGTTATACAATTCTCTATCATTCCTCAACTCTACCTTTTACGATGGCCTCAGGAAAAATTCCATTTAATAAAGATGACGTTCAACCAATTGCTACTTTAGTATCTAACTACCAAGCTTTATCAGTACCAGTCGATAGTCCTTTCCAAACTTTAGAGGACTTTGTGAACTACGCTAAAGATAATCCAGGAAAAGTTAAAGTGAGTGGTTCTGGTATTAACGGTACTAATCATGTGTTTGCTCTCAAAGTTGAAGACAGTACAGATATTGACTTTAACTATGTCTCTTATGATGGTGGTGGCGATGCTCTCCGTGCTGTATTAGGAAATAATGTGGATGCTATTACATCCTCGGGTGAGGTAGTAAATCAAGCGGCGGAAGAAGGGCAAGTTAGAATTTTAGCGGTAACTTCTAAGGAGAGAGTAGAAGAACATCCAGATGTCCCAACATTCGTGGAGAAGGGATATACAGATATATCGGATGAATTCATTTGGAGAGCGTTTTATGCAATGCCCGGTGTTCCAGAAGAACGGATTGATAAGTTTAATGAAATCATCCAAAAAGTAATTGATGATCCTGAGTGGGACGAATATAGAAAGAATACTAACCAAGATAATTATTATAATGACGGTAAGACCTTTACCGAAATTTTCAATAATTATTATGATTCTGCTAAACGTCTATTTGAAAAAGATAATTAAGGTTAATATTTCATAGAATTCCGGGGAGTTGGCAAAAGTCAATTCCCCCCATCTCTTTTTTAAAAAAGGAGGCTGAAGAATGAGTTATAAGATTGGTACTTATATATCTTTGATCATCATTACATGTTTGGCAATAGTATTTTATATATCAGCTGCTACTCTACCTTCATCAATTGAGGAACAGAAAGTAGGTCCTGATTATTTTCCAAAAGCTATTAGTCTGCTGTTAGTCATATTTTGTGTTTTTAGCTTTATTACCACAAAAAAAAGAGAGGATCAAAAGCTAGAATTGGTCAACCTTCGGTATGTTATTTACACCATCGTGTTAACGATATTATATGTTGGTGTTTGGCATTTTCTAAGTAGGTATTTCGCTGATTTATGGCAGACATTTAAAGGTTATTATATAATTTCTTTCTTTTTCATAACATCATTAATCTATATTTATCAGCCAAAAAAATCAGGAAAGAAACGAATGTTGTTTGCTTCCATTTCTTCTTTCATTTTAATTGTTTTCATTTTCCTCATTTTTGATGTCTTTTTATTTACTATATTTTAGTTCTTCTTGGGGGGTAGATTATGGATCTTTTATTGTTTGATTTTTCACAGCTTTTGACTTGGCAAAATTTATTAGTTGTAATAATCGGCATTTTATATGGTCTTTTTATCGGTACGCTTCCGGGAATGGGTGCTACAATTGGTATTGCTTTACTGCTACCCTTGACATATGAACTATCACCTTTGGCTGCAATACTCATGCTCGTTGCTGTATACCAATCAGCAGAGTATGGTTGTTCAATTTCTGCTGTGGTCATGGGAGTTCCAGGTACCCCAGCTGCTGCAGCAACTATGATTGATGGGAATGCTTTGGCTAAAAAAGGTTATCCAGGAAAGGCGTTAGGATACTCATTAACAGGATCGGTAATAGGTGGGATCATTGGTGTAATTATCTTAATGACTTTGGCAATTCCACTTTCTTCAATAGCTATTGATTTCGCAGATCCAGAAATATTTTTAATAGGGATTTTGGCGCTAGTATCCGTTGCAAGTCTTGGAACCCATGATGTACCTAAGAGTATAATCTCGATCTTACTAGGGCTTTTGTTAGGCTTAGTTGGATTAGATGTACTAACAGGAACATCCAGGTTTACGTTTGGTGTACTAAGTTTAATGGATGGTATTAATTATATAGCCCTTGTAGTGGGGGTCTTTGCAATAACTGAAGTATTGTTAATGATGGGAGATTTAAATAAAAAGTACGTCACAGACTCCAAAAATTTAAAAACACATATTACTTGGAAAGAATTTAAAGGTGTTAGTAAGAGTATGACTAGGGGTTCATTTATCGGCGCTTTTACAGGTGTGTTACCAGGTCTTGGTGCTGGTCCAGCAGCATGGTTTGCATATATGGATGCTAAGCGTAATTCAAAAAAGCCAGAGAACTTCGGTAAAGGTGAGCCTGATGGAATCGCATCTCCAGAGGCAGCTAATAATTCAGCTGTAGGTGGAGCCCTAGTACCTTTATTAACATTAGGTATACCTGGTTCCCCAGCCACGGCGGTTATTTTAGGTGCCTTCCTTATTCAAGGGATTACACCTGGACCATCCGTGTTCAAAAACGACTTCGGTTTAATAGCTGGTATATTTTGGGGATTTTTGTTAGCAACTATATTAATGTACTACATTGGAAAATACACTACATCATTATGGGCAAGAATGTTAACTTTTCCTAACTTTGCCTTAACCCCGATTATTCTACTAGTTTCTTTAGTGGGTGTTTACGCTGCAAGAAACAATATTATGGACGTTTGGGTAGCCGTTATTGCGGGAATATTTGCTTTTTTCATGAAAAAACTAGACTACTCCTTACCTGCGTTTATCCTTGCCTTTATATTAGGGCCTATTATTGAAGAAAGCCTTCGTCGAACATTAGTGTTATCCGATGGAAGTTACACTATTTTTCTTGATAGGGGATATTGCTTAATTATTTTAGCGCTAATAGCTATTGTGGTTTTTGGATCTATTTTTAAAAAGCATAAAAATAAAAAAGCTGCACCATCTGACTTAGACTCAACTAAAAATATGTCTAATTAAGAGTGATGGTGTTTTGTGGAAAGGGGGAGCTAAATTTTGGGGTATGTTCTACTTAGAAAAAAAAATAAAGTGTTAACCATTACTTTAAATGACCCGAATCGAAACAATCCTTTAAGTGTTCCTATGTGTAAAGAGTTAGTAGACACGCTTAGAAAAGCGGAAAAGGATTCTAGTATACGTGCTGTTATTATAACTGGTGCCGGCAATTCATTTAGTGCTGGTGCTGATATAAAAGAATTCAAAGGAAAATTAAATCAATCAGCGGTTGATGTTTATGAAGAAGGAAAAGAGGGAACAGGGGAGCTATTTAAATTAGGATTAAATTATACAAAGCCAATCATTGGTGCAGTAAATGGGTACGCACTTGGTGGTGGTTTTGGACTTGTTTGTCTATGCCACATGGCGATTGCTTCTGACAGAGCAAAATTTGGTCTTACCGAAATTAACATAGGTTTATTTCCACTTGTTGTACTTCCACATGTAAGAAGAGTATTAGGGGAACGTAAAGCATTAGAACTGAGCTTAACAGCAAATATATTTGGACCAGAGGAAGCGAAAAATATAGGCTTAGTTAACAGCATTTGTTCACACGATGAAGTTCTTATGGAAGCGAACAAGATCGCTCAATCAATTACAGAAAAAAGCCCTGTTGCAGTTAAAATGGGCTTAACGGCTTACAATGAAACTCGCCTAATGGAATCTGTTAGGGCGATTGATTATCTAAATACATTAAGAGTAGTAAATTTTAAGAGTAAAGATTTAAATGAAGGAGCATCAGCATTTTTAGAAAAAAGAAAACCGAACTGGATGGGGGAGTAGTACTTTACAAATGCTGTTCCTTTAATTTAGCTTGAATGAAGTCTACAAAGGACTTTACAACAGATAAATTCATTTCTTTTTCTCTATAAAAAAGCCATAGTTTTCGATAAATCAGTTCACCCTCAGGAGTTCTTAAGTTTTGTACAAATAATGTTTCTTCTTCATTTTGAAGTAGGTATCGAGGAATTACCGCATATCCAAGACCTTGCTTAATCAGTTCTTTACAAGTTTCAAGTTTATCAACTTCCATCATAATATGCGGTGGTCTATTAAAGTTATTTTTCCACCACTTATCAATAAGGTGCTTTAAGTTTTGATCTGTTTTATAGGAAATTTGTGGGAGGTTCGGTAAATTGTTGAAATGTAGAGGTTTTTTCGAAATTAGGCACATTGGATCTTCATTCATTAATATCTTAGGCCCATCCCAGTCATGATCATATTCACCACGTACAATGCCAATTTGTATTTCTTCATTTAAAAAGGATTTTAAAATACTAGCACTCCAGCCTGTATTAACTTTCGTTTGTATATTTGGATACATATCCAAAAATTCTTTCAAGATAGGGGGTAATTTATAGTGGGCATAGTTACTAGATATACCGATGCGAAGTTCACCATGAACACTACCCTTCATATCCATTAGTCTATCTTTAAACTGGCGATACTGTGTCATCATGCTGGTGGCATATTCAACTAAATATTCGCCTTCTGGTGTAAATATAATTCCTCTTCTACTTCGAGAAAATATTTTAATAGATAATTCTGTCTCTATTTGCTTCAATCTGTACGTTAGTGCTGGCTGAGATATATGTAATTGATCAGCAGCTCTTGTAATATTTCTTGCATCATAAATGGTTTTAATCATAAACCAATCCTTAAGATCCATAGGCACCTCCAAGAAATAAAAAAAATTTATTGATTGTTAATAAAATATATATTTTATTTATTAAATTAAATATAATACAATGTTTTCGAATTAGCAAGAATATTCTGTCTTTGTCAGTTGTCCAATAGTTAATCCAATATTTGTGGTTCATTTTTATGTGAATTTTAAAAAAATATAAGTGAAATGAGGGGGATTTAATGAATTTAGGTGAAGCTATTATTAAAAAAATTTCGGATTCTGGTATAGACGTGGCGTTTGGAATTCCAGGCGGTGGGACATCCAATGATTTACTTTATTACATGGATAAATATGATGTGAACTTTGTTCTTACGCAAAATGAGACAACGGCAGCAATTATGGCAAGTGTAGTAGGCGAAGTAACGAAAAAGCCCGGTATCGTTGTAGCGGATTTAGGTCCTGGTGCATTACAACTTACAACAGGATTAGCTTATGCATTATTAGATCGAAGCCCTATGATAGCAATAACAGATCGGTATGGTCATAATCAAGTAGATTATGCTTTACGTCAAAAGATTTGGCACAATGATGTGTTTAAGCCTGTTACGAAACTATCAGGGACCATTTCAAAGCAAAATTGGAATCATATGTTAAATAGGGGGTATAGGGTAGCTACTACACCTAATTATGGATCCGTTCATTTTGATATACCGAATGATATTATTCGAGAAGATGTAGAGATTCCAATCGAAGTAGATTTTCCAGATAATGATTTTCGATTAACTGCTGATGACCGTCATGTTACGCAAGCCGTTAATCTTATAGAGAAAGCCAATTATCCAGTCATTATTGTAGGCGCTGGCATTAATGTTGGTAATGGTGAGCAATATGAAAAATTAAAATCTTTTGTTTATGAATGGGGAATCCCTGTTTTTAAAACCTCCAAAAGCAAAGGAACTTTTCCAGATAGTGATGATTATTCACTCGGTGTATTTATGGGAGGAAAATTAGAGTCAAAAGTGTTAGATAAATGTGATTTGATTGTTGCTATTGGTTTGGATCCAGTAGAATTACTCCCTAAAAAGTGGGAATATCCACATGACATTGTTTCAATTAGTTCGGTCCCTAATAATGAAGAGATGTATACGACGAATACAGAAGTTGTTGGTGATATTGCTTTTTCACTTGATCTCATAAACGACCAAATGCATACATCTTCTAATAAATGGACCAAGAGAGATATTCTGGAGTATCGGGATTTTGTTTTAGAAAAACTTCACACTAATGTAGATGGGTTGACACCTAATGATGTTGTTTTCATTTCCCAAGAGATATTACCAGAAGATACGATTATGACCGCAGATGTAGGTGCCAGTAAGCTAATTGTTGCTCAGCTTTGGAAAGCCGAATATCCCCATTCATTCTTCATGTCAAATGGTTTAGCCACAATGGGATTTGCATTACCGGCGGCTATGGCTTTACAACACATTTATCCTAATAGGACTGTAGCATCCTTAACAGGTGACGGTGGATTTTTAATGAGAGCACAAGAAATTGCTTCGGCTGTACAGTTTAAGTGGCCAGTTATTCAAATCATTTTTTCAGATGGACGATTGAGCCTAATGGATGTAAAACAGAGAACAAAAGGTTATGACAAAGAGGTGGGTAATGAATTTGTCGCCCCAAACTATATAAAGTTGGCAGAGAGTTACGGAGCTAATGGATGGAGTGTTAGTAGTAAGGATGAATTACGTGATGCCCTAAAACAAGCACTATCTTCAACGAATGGCATGCCTAATATAATAGAAGCAAAAATTAATCCAGAGGCATATCATGGTCAGTTTAAAGCAATAAGAGATTTATAAACTGGTTTATAAGGGAGGAAAAAGTAACGTAATGTCACAAACAAGATTGATTTTAGTTATGGACCCATTGTCACCTAAAATGGAACAATTCATTCGACAAAATTTACCGGATCACTATGAAATTATATTTTGTAATGAAGAAAAAGATCGTAATGAATACATTTCTATGGCAGATGTTTTAGTTACCTTTACCCAAGGCATTTCAAAAGATTGGCTTGAAAGAGCTGAAAGATGTCAGTTTATTCAGAAATTAGGTGCAGGGGTAAATAATATCGATATTAATGGAGCAAATACAAGAGCTATACCAGTAGCGAATACGAGCGGGTTAAATGCGACTGCAGTAGCAGAATTAACCATTACTCTTATGTTAGCTTCTTTAAGACATGTTATAACCGCACATAACCAAATTACAAATGAAGGCGTGTGGTTAAAAACCGGATTAAGAGATTTTTCATATCAATTGACGGGGAAAAATGTTGGCCTCATTGGTCTTGGGAACATAGGCCGGAAAGTAGCACAATTAACTAAGGGGTTCGATTGTAACATACTGTACTATGATACAAGACGTTTATCATTTAAAGAAGAAGAAACATTACAAGTCAATTATTGTTCATTAGATAGGTTACTAACTGAATCTGATGTAGTTTCGTTACATGTTCCGAGAATAAAGGAAACTTACCATTTAATAAATGAGGAAAGATTGAATTTAATGAAACCAACCTCCGTTTTGATAAATACGTGTCGTGGTGGAGTAGTAGATGAGGAAGCTTTATATGAAGCTTTATATAGTAAAAAGATACTTGCTGCCGGTTTAGATGTATTTGAAAAGGAGCCGATTAATCAAGGTCATAACTTGGCATCCTTACCTAATGTGATTTTAACTCCTCACTTCGGAGGAGGGACTGTTGAAGCTATGGAATTAGTAGCCTCAAAAGCGTGTAAAAATATAGTTGCATACGTGGAGCAGGGCAAGTTTGCTGATGAGAAAGATATAGTTAACCTTGATTCTATTAGTAGTAGAGTTAATGAATAGGGTGAAGAAAGTTGTCGGTTTATAAAAATACAGGATGAAAGGAGAGGACTAAATGGAGAAAATGTATGAGATCAAAAACCAAGACTATAAGTTGTTAGGAGTAAAGATACTAGAAAAGGTTAATGTATCACAAGAACATGCACTTATATTAATGGAGACACTGTTAGATTCAGATCAAAAAGGGATATATACTCACGGATTCTATCGGTTACAAACATACATCAAACAAATAAAATGTGGAAATTATAATACTAGTCCAGCGATTAATACTGTGAAAAATGATACAAATGTTAAATTGTTAGATGGTGACAATGGGTTAGGGAGTGTTGTTAGTACAATTGCGATGAATCAGGCAATTAACATAAGTGAATCTAAGGGAGTAGGAGTAGTTGGTGTTAGAAAAAGCAATCACTTTGGAACAGCGGCATATTATGCGGAACTTGCATCCCAAAAAGACCAAATCGGCATTGTAATGACAAATGCATCACCGGCAATAGCACCAACCGGGGGAAAAACTCCTTTACTAGGCAATAATCCATGGTCCATATCTGTACCATCATCTTTAGGGCACCCCATTACTTTGGATATAGCAAATAGTGTATCAGCAAGGGGGAAAATTCGCCTTAAAGCATTAAATGGAGAATCAATACCAGTAGGGTGGGCATTGGACAAAGAAGGAAATCCTACTACAAATGCTCATGAAGCATTGGAAGGTTTAATATTACCAATTGGTGACTATAAAGGCTATGGGATTACTTTTATGATTAGTATATTATCCGGTATTTTAACTGGTGCGAATTTTGATTTTGATATTCCTCTAATCGAAGAAGACGGTGTCAGAAATAATGGTCATTTATTCGTTTCTTTAAATATTTCAAATTTCATGGAAGTACCGAAATTCAAAGAAAGAATTGGAATATTCGTTAAGGAAATAAAAAACTCTCCAAAGGTTAAGGATGTTGATCAAATATTATTACCAGGTGAGATGGAGTGGACGAAAAAATTAAATCAAAAAGAAGAATATGTAAAAGTACCTGAAAGAATTTTTTCGTTTATTCAGTCTCTAAGTGAACAATATGGAGTGTCACTCCCTGATTACCGTTTACTAAAGACTGTTTAACGATAGTGAACGGATGTTAAGGTGGAATTTGAAATGAAACAGATGTATTTGTTTTACACCTCGGTTATTTTTCTACTCATATCGGTGTCGGCAGCTCGACCAATGACCTCACTATTTGCTGAAGAATTAAATGCATCAATGTTAGAAATTGGAGTAATTACATCCATGTACTCTGTTACACCATTAATAATAGCCATATTAGCAGGTAGATTTGTCGATCGTGTAGGTGAAAAGTTACCAATTATGATTGGAGGAATAGGGGTTGCAACTGCACTCTCTCTTCCTTTTTTCTTTTCCAGTTTAAATATTTTATATATAACACAGTTATTAGCTGGTGGATCCCAACTTTTGGCTTTAGTCGCTATACAAAATGGTGTTGGCAGGTCTGTATCATCTCAAAATAGAGACCGGGCAATAAGTATATTCAGTATTTGTGCATCTATAGGATTAATGTTAGGTCCACTAATTGGAGGCTATTGTGTAGAACATGTTGGCTTTCGGAATTCTTATATAATATTTTCATTATTTGCTTACATTCCTTTTTTAGTTAGTATGTTCATTGTCACTTCAAAAAATAAGACAGTTGAAGAAAGTGTTCAAAAATCAATTAAACTATCAAAGTTGTTAGCAATTCCAGGTATGAAGAGGTCCGTGTTTGTCAGCATGATGAATCTAGCTTCAATTGACTTATTTCTAGTATATTATCCTCTTTATGGGAACTCGATTGGGTTAACCCCCTCTGAAATAGGGTGGGTTTTAATGTTGACATCACTGTCCAGTGTCTTGTCACGTTTGGGTATGCCTATTCTCATAAAAAAGTATGGAAGAGTAAATATATTAACCATTTTTATTGTTTTCGGTGGTATCTCTTATGGAATAATCCCATATATAACATTATTTCCGTTTATTTTAATGGCTGTAATAGTAATAGGTACTGGTTTAGGTGTTGCACAACCTTTGACGACTATTATAGCATTTAATTTAGCTCCTCAAGGACATACCGGCGAAGTTCTTGGCTTAAGATTAGCAGGAAATCGTTTATCCCAAATCGCTATCCCTCTTGTTTTTGCTGGTGTTAGTGGATTTACTGGGCTAGGTGCAATATTTACAATTCAATCAAGTGGCTTAATGCTCGCTGCCTATTTGTCAATTGGTATAAAGAAGCATAACAAAAGGGAAGAGGATAATAAGTCTATAAACACATGATCGTCATAATTACAATGACAATAACACATCTTTTCGCTTTTGATTGAGAAGGTGTTTATTAGTCTATGTTCATAACCTTTTACAATCACTTAACAAAAAAATTGTTTAATCGTTGCTCAACAATATCTTTCCCTTCATCTCGCTTAGCTTTGTGGTTCAGGGGAAGGATATTTTTGTATTTTAGAGGGGTAATTTCCAACTGCATTTAGTTGTTTAGTTTTGTTTATATTTAATTGTTTTTGAAAATGTTTTATTTTCTGTTGATTTTTTTGAAAAAACAGATTAGTATAAAAATAACCAAAAGTTGGGTAGTCACCTTTTTGAATATTCGTTATATTGTAAGCCCTTACAAAGGAGGTATTTAAATGTCTGAAGAATCGCTATTTCTAGAGATGAAACATGTAAGTAAAACCTATCCAGGTGTTAAAGCGTTAGAAAATGTAGAGCTTGAAGTAAAGTCCGGAGAAGTTCACGCATTAGTAGGCGAGAATGGTGCTGGAAAGTCTACTTTAATTAAAGTGTTAGCAGGAATAGTTCAACCGGATGATGGTGCTGTCATTCGTATTGAAAATAAAGAAATCGATTTACATAAGACAGATGCCAAGGAAGCACAGAATCATGGGATTTCAATTATATATCAAGATTTAAGCCTATTCCCAAATCTTACTGTTGCGGAAAATATTTGTATCGGTAAAACAGAAATAGCAGGATTTAAAAAGGTAAATTGGAACGAGATTAAAAAGAAGGCAAAAGATGCTTTAAGCGTATTAGGAGTGGACATTGATCTTAATCTGCCACTTGAGAAATTAAGCATTGCAAGGCAACAATTAGTAGCTATAGCAAGAGCATTGACTTTAGAGTCGAAGTTAATTGTCATGGATGAACCAACATCATCATTATCCTCAGGTGAAGTGGAACTCCTTTATAAAATTATTTTCGATTTAAAAAAGAAAGGCATAGCAATTTTATTTGTTAGTCATAAAATGAAGGAATTGTTTACTGTAGCCGACCGTTTCTCTGTATTACGTGATGGAAAGTTTGTCGGTAGATATGATAAGGCTGAGTTAGATGAGGACAAACTTATTTCTTTAATGGTGGGCCGTAATGTAGAGTTTGAGAAATTCGAGGCAGAGGAAATTGGCGACACTCTTTTAGAGGCTAAGAATTTAAGTAAAAAAGGAAATTTTAAAGGAATCAATTTTACTTTGCGAAAAGGTGAAGTATTAGGGATAACTGGACTGGTAGGAAGTGGTAGGACCGAATTGGTGCAGTCGATTTTTGGAGTAGAGGTCCCTGACGAAGGTGAAGTCCAAATCATGGGGAAACGGATAAATATAAAAACTCCGAAGGATGCGGTTAAACATGGCATCGCCTATATTCCAGAAAGCAGGCAGACACAAGGTTTAATTTTAAATCAATCCATTGTTCACAACATATCCCTCCCTATTATAAACAAATTAATAAATAAATTTAAAATGATCAGAAAATCAAAGGAAAAGGAACTAGCAAAACAATTTGTAGAACAACTTGATATTAGACCTCCGCTTCCTCACTTAAGTGCCGAGCAATTATCGGGTGGAAACCAACAAAAAGTGGTAGTTGGAAAATGGCTTTCGACCGATTTGAAAGTTTTAATTGTTGATGAGCCGACCAATGGGATAGATGTAGGTGCTAAAACAGAGATTCATAAATTATTACGTAATTTAGCAAATGAAGGCATTGGAGTCATTATGGTTTCCTCAGAATTGCCAGAAGTATTAGCTGTTAGTGATAGAGTAATCGTTATGCGAAAAGGAAGAATAGTAGATGAAGTTGAGGCTAAGGGAGCTACTCAAGAATCAATTATGAATAAAGCTTTATTAGGTGAAGCAAAGTAGAAGGAGGAAAGAGGGTATATGAGTCTTTTTAAAACTAAAGAAGCTGGCATAGGAATTACACTTGTGATACTCATGATCGTGTTGGCATCCATGAGTCCGGTGTTTTTTACTTTTAATAATCTAATAGAGCTCATGCGAAACAATGTGGTTATTGCAATACTAGCTGCGGGTATGACATTGGTCATCATTACCGGAGGTATCGATGTATCAGTTGCTGCTATTACAGCGACTTGTACAGTGCTCGTTGGGAATTTTTTAATACATATTAGTGACAGCGTTTTCTTAGTTTTAATTGCGTCGGCGTTACTAGGAACATTATTGGGGGCGATAAATGGATTTTTTGTTGCCAAAATTAAAATTCCCCCAATTGTCATAACTTTAGGTACGATGTCCGTATTTACAGGTTTTACAATGTATATCACTGGTGGTGTATGGATTACAAAAATTCCTCAGAGCTTTATAGATTTTGGAAGAATAAAGATCTTGAACATTCCAATCCAGTTATACTTCTTACTCGTCATTGTGATTTTAACTTGGTTTATTTTAAAGTACATGAATATTGGTAGACATATATACGCTATTGGTGGAAATGTTACTTCTTCAATCCGTTCTGGGATTAAAATTGAACGAGTTCAAATGTTTGTTTATTCATATGTAGGGTTTCTAGCTGGGATTGCAGCTGTTGTGCATACATCTATCATGAGACAAGTTGACCCTAATGCCTTTTCATGGGTTGAGCTTCAAGTCATTGCAGCTGTTGTTATCGGAGGCGCAAGTATTCTGGGAGGAGTTGGAAGTGTATGGGGATCCTTACTCGGAGTCAGTTTGCTGGCGGTTTTAAGTAATGGATTGACACTAGCACATATTCCGAGTTTTTGGCACAAAATCATTGTTGGAACGATTATATTGTTAGCTGTAAGTTTTGACATTATAAAACGAAATAGAGATGAAGACAAATTAGCCAAAATTGATCCTTCACTTTAAATGGGAGGTATAGGGTGTGAAATATTTAACGATAGAAAACATTTTATTAGCTGTTTTCATTTTACTGTTTACCGTTTTTTCCTTAACTGCACCTGGCTTCTTAAGCGAAAGTAACTTAAGAGCTATGGCCTTTCAGTTACCGGAGTTTGGTCTAATCGCTTTAGGAATGATGGTCGTTATATTAACGAGTGGGATAGATTTATCTCTAACGTATACTTCAGCACTAGCTGGAATTGTGATTGCATTAGGTTTAACAGCAGGATTACCAATATTAGCAGCTATTCTATTAGGTTTAGGAGCAGCCATTCTTTGTGGATGTGTTAATGCCTTTTTCGTTTCAAATATCGGTGTGTCTCCTATTTTAGTCACAATTGGAACAATGATTTTATACGAAGGGGTTAGCATGCAAATTACAAAGGGTGGGGCGATCTCAGGATTTCCGGAACAGTTTTATGTATTTGGAAATGCCACTATAGGTGTCATCCCACTTCCGATTATCATCTTTGCAATTTTTGCAATCGTGACATATGTACTTTTGAACAATACACCATGGGGACGAAGTGTTTACATGATCGGAAGTAACCCGAAAGCTACGTTTTTTTCAGGTATTAATACTCGTAGGGTTTTATATTATGTTTATCTTTATGCTGCATTATTAGCTGCAATTGCGGGTTTGATTATGGCATCTCGATACAACTCTGCTAAGGTAGATTATGGCTCCTCCTATCTACTATTAAGTATTGCAGCGGTAGTTTTAGGGGGAACGAAAATACAAGGTGGATATGGAAAAGTCATGGGAACAGTACTTGGTGTTATGATTTTTCAAATTTTAACTAGTGCTCTCAATTTGTATGGTGTTTCTCCCCATATTGTTAATATCTTTATTGGTGGGATTTTAATCTTTGTACTAACTTTAAACTTCATCCTGAACAATGTTGGTCGAAAAAATGTTCCAAAAGTTATAAAAAGAGATACAGAAATAGAAGCATAGTTATTTATCTTCAAGCTTTTGCTTGGGGTATATATATAAATAAAAGGCAAAGGGGGAAAGTAGTCCTTATTTCTTTTAACATTTAAAGGGAGGGATTTTTTATGAAAAAAAGATTATTACTGCTAACAAGTCTATTCATTTTATCTTTAGCATTAATGGCCTGTTCCGATGATGCAGGTGGAACTGGTAATGGAGAAGACAACGATGGAGAATTTACGATTGCACTTGTTCCAAAATTAGTAGGTATTCCGTATTTTAACGCAACAGAAACAGGAGCTGAAAAAGCAGGAGAAGATCTTGGTATAAATGTTATTTATACTGGACCAACAGAGCCTGACGCAGCCCAACAAGTTAAAGTAATTGAAGATTTAATTAGTCGGGGTGTTGATGCGATTGCTGTAGCACCAAACGATCCCGCAGCTTTAACACCAGTATTAAAAAGGGCAAGAGATGAAGGCATCCTTGTGCTAGATTGGGATACACCCGCTGAGAAAGAGGTAGTTGACATCGGTGTACACCAAATTGATGATGAAGAGTATGCTAAGCATATTTTTGATAGCTTAGTAGAAGCGATGGGAACAGATACTGGCGACTTCGCAATTATTACAGGTGGTCTATCTGCAGCAAATATTAATAACTGGATTGATACTGGACTCGATTATGCAAAAAGTGAATATCCTGGATTAAATCTAGTAACTGAACGGGTTCCTTCTGATGAGAAACAACAAGTTGCATATCAGAAAGGCCTTGAGTTAATTTCCGCATATCCTGATTTAAAAGGGATTATTGGCTATAGTACACCTGCACCATTAGGGGCTGCTCAGGCTGTACAAGAAAGAGGATTACAAGATGAAATCGCAGTAGTCGGTACGGCATTACCTACTGACTCCTTACCATATTTAGAAGATGGATCTTTAGATAAAGCAATCTTATGGGATCCTGAGGCATTAGGTTATTTAACAATTGTAATCGCTAACATGGTATTAAATGGTGAAACACCAGAAGATGGCCAAGAAATTGATAATATCGGACCTATTACCGTTACAGACGGCGGTGACAAGGTTATCCTAGGTCCTCCTACAGACTTTACGAAAGATAATGCTGCAGACTTCGACTTTTAAAAACATGAGAAGGCTGGATACATATCCAGCCTTCTCATTAATTAATTCTCTTGTGAGTGTTTTATAAGAATTAAAGCTATTAGAAGAGAGTTAATTAATATATACAATTTAAGGAGGTTATTATTTATGAAATTAGGAATTCATGCTTATGCTTGGTGCTCAGAATGGACAAATGATCAATTGGATTTAATTAACTACACGAAGTCACTCGGTTTAGATTTCATTGAGATTCCGTTAATGACATTAGACTCTTTTGACCCTATTAAAGTGAAACAACGGTTAGAAGAGTTGAATTTTGAGGCCGTAACTTCAACGGTTTTACTTGAGGGTACAGACATTACAAGTGATGATGAAAACGTTAGAGCAAACGGAATTGATTATTTAAAGCGCTGTGTTAAAGCAACCCACGATATGGGGGCTACAAGTTTTTCAGGTGTTATTTATTCAGAACATGTAAAACCAGCAAAAAAAAGACCTGACACGACCGTATGGGAACATTCCGCTAAGTCACTTAAAGAAGTTGCGAAGTATGCTCAAGATTTCGGAGTTACGATTGGTTTAGAACCAGTAAATCGTTATGAAACATATTTAATCAATACAGCAGACCAAGCTGTGAAACTGAAAGAGATGATTGATGAGCCGAATATAAGGATTCACCTCGATACTTATCATATGAATATAGAAGAAAAGAGCTTTTATGAAGCAACGAAAACAGCGGGAGATGACTTAGTTCATTATCATCTTTGTGAAAATGATAGAGGAATTCCGGGTACAGGTTTAGTCAATTGGGATGACATCTTCAAAGCTTTAGGAGAAATGAATTATAGTGGCTATGCAGCACTCGAATCGTTTGTAGACGTAACAGATAATATGAATACATGGGTGTGGAGACAGTTAGCCCCTAATGGTGAAACGTTAGTAAAGGAAGGCATTTCCTTCATTAAAAGTTTACAAAAAAAGTATAATCTAGATTAAAAAAGTAGTAGATGGGAGGATTATGCATATGATGGATCAGGCCTATCAACTGTTTGAGAAACAACAAGAAGAACGTGGCATTAATTTAAATGATGTTAAGAAAAAACTACTAGATTTAAAAATAGAAACACCGTCATGGGGTTACGGTGATTCTGGAACGAGGTTTAAAGTGTTCCAACAAGAGGGAGTGCCAAGGGACCCATATGAAAAACTAGCTGATGCTGCACAAGTACATAAATATACTGGGGCTGCACCTTCAGTTGCCATTCACATTCCTTGGGATCGTGTTGATGATTACAGTTCGTTGAAAAATTATGCAAATGATTTAGGTTTGACAATAGGTGCAGTTAATCCTAATTTATTCCAAGATGATGACTATAAATATGGTAGTGTAACAAATGTTCATTCGAAAATACGAAAAAAAGCTGTCGGGCAAATGATAGAATGTATTCAAATTATGCGTGAAGTAGGGTCTAAAGATTTAAGTTTATGGTTTGCAGATGGAACGAATTATCCTGGTCAAGGGAATTTTCGTCTACGGAAAAAGTGGATGGAGGAATCCTTAACGGAAGTATATCGTCAACTTGATGAAGACCATAGAATGCTTATAGAATATAAATTCTTTGAACCAGCCTTTTACCATACAGATTTACCTGATTGGGGCACAGCTTTTAATCTGTCTATGAAACTTGGACCAAAAGCACAAGTTTTAGTAGATACTGGGCATCATCCATTAGCAACGAACATTGAGTATATCGTATCCTACTTATTAGAAGAGAATAGACTGGGTGGTTTTCATTTTAACAGTAGGAAGTACGCGGATGACGACCTAATTGTAGCAGCACATAACCCCTATGAGTTGTTTTTAATTTTCCATCAAATTGTTGAGGCGTTACATGATGAAACAAAAGATGTTGTCCAAAATGCCCAGAGTATTGCCTACATGTTGGATCAATGCCATAACCTAGAACCGAAAATTCCAGCAATGATTCGATCGATTACAAATGTTCAAACATTGTATGCAAAAGCTTTGCTAGTTAACCGCAATCGTCTTCATCAAGCTCAACAAGAACAGAATGTATTAGCGGCTGAACATGAATTAAGAAGGGCTTTTGATGTCGATGTGACACCTCTACTTTATGCAATAAGGGAAGAAAAGGGAGTTCCTGTAGATCCAGTAAATGCCTATTTAAATAGCTCGTACCCACAAGAAATAGTAAAGCGGGGTAAAGGCGGTGCTAGTTGGTGAAAGTTTTAGCAATCGACCTAGGTGCAAGTAGCGGTAAAATATTGCTAGGTAAACTAGAAAACGATTGTATAAATATTACCGAAGTACACCGTTTTGACAATACCCCCGTTAAAGCAGGCAAACAATTATATTGGGATATATTACGTATTTATCATGAAATTAAAATCGGTTTAAAAAAGGCGTTTCATGAAGAGAAATCAATAGAGAGTATTGCAATCGATTCTTGGGCAATAGACTTTGGATTACTAGACGAGAACGGCCTTCTTTTAGGGAATCCATTACACTATCGTGATCACCATACAGATGGTGCGATTGAAGAAGTCACGTCAATTGTTGGCGCAAAGGAACTCTATGAAAAAACAGGAATTCAATTCATACAAATTAATACAATATACCAATTATACGCACTGCAAAAAAATCAATCACGAATATTAAAAGAGGCAACATCTCTTTTAATGATTCCAGATTTAATCCGCTATTTTTTAACAGGTAAAAAATATAATGAGTTTACGAATGTAACGACGACTCAACTTTATAATCCTGTAACCAACAAATGGAATAAGGACATAATGGAGCAGTTGAATATACCAACCCAAATCTTTAACAATCCGTTAGTAAAGCCAGGAACTCATGTTGGAGATATATCAGAAGACGTTGTGAAAGAGCTGAACATCCCTAAAACAAAAGTTCTTGCGATTGGTGAACATGATACCGCATCCGCTGTCGCAGGCGTTCCTAGTACACATAAAGATTTTATTTATTTGAGCTGTGGTACTTGGTCGTTAATGGGAACAGAAGTTGATGAACCGTATATAAATGAAGCAACATATCAGGCGAATTTTACGAATGAGGGTGGAATAGAAGATACGTTTCGATTATTGAAAAATATTATGGGACTATGGATTGTCCAAGAATGCAAACGGATATGGGACCTCGAAGGGAATCAGTTCGACTATCGTCAATTAGTTTTAGATGCTAAAAATGCAACACCCTTTCGGTCACTTATTAACCCTGATGATGAGCGATTTTTTAATCCCCTAAATATGATTAAAGAAATTCAGTCATTTTGTCAGGAAACAGAACAACCGATTCCAGAAACCGTTGGTCAGATTGTTCGATGTATATTAGAAAGTTTGGCTTTTAAATACCGATACACTTATGAAAAAATATCTTCTATTACAAACAAAGAATATGAAGGTCTATATATAGTCGGCGGCGGAATTCAAAACGAGTTGTTATGCCAATTTACTGCCAATGCACTTGGAAAATCGGCTTGGGTAGGACCTCAAGAAGCTACATCATACGGGAATATAGCTATGCAGTTCATAGCAAATAACCATATTAAAGATTTAGATGTAGCACGTAAAATGATTAGAAATTCAATTCGCGTAAAGACATACATACCTTCAGACTTTGATATATGGGATTCTCATTATCGATCATTCTGTAACAAGTATTTAAAATAGTTCTTTTTTTCGTGTGGAGGTCTGATGTTATGGCAAAAAAGAACCCTTATTTAGAAGGGCTTTTGGCAAATGATCGACAACAAGAAGTATCAAAGATAGTCAATCAATCTGGGTCAATACGTGTAACACAATTAAGTCGGTTATTTGGAGTAACAGAAGAAACAATCCGAAGGGACCTAGAAAAACTAGAGTCAGAGGGGAAATTGAAGCGTATCCATGGTGGTGCTATATCGTTAGATGATACTTCAAGGGAACTTCCATTAGATGATCGGACCACGCTAAATATAGATAAGAAACATGCCATTGCAAAAAAGGCTTCTCATTTTATACATGATGGTGATATTATTGCCGTAGATTCCAGTACTACTTGCTTTGAGCTAATTAAGGTAATAAAACATAAACATATAACATTGTTAACGAACAGTTTATTAGCTCTGTTAGAGTTAAGAAATAATGATAATGTAACGGTATTTTGTACTGGTGGTTATTATCATAATGATCATCATGCTTTTTTAGGACATTCAGCAGAGAACGCCATTACAGATCATAGTATTGGGAAACTATTCTTATCCTGTAAAGCGTTAGATCCTAAGTGGGGGATAAGCGAAAGCCATGAACAGCAGGCTATGATGAAGCGAGAGTTTTTGAATGTTGCGGAGGAAATATATTTATTAGTTGATAGTACAAAAGTAAACTATAAAGCTTTAGTTAGAACGTCTAAATTAGATCAAATTCATTTCATTATCACTGATGAAGCGATTTCCGCCGACACCATTCAAAAAATAGAAGAACAAGGTGTAGAAGTGATTGTGGCCTCCCACTAAATTGTAAAACACAAAGTCTAACATATTGATTTTTATTTCAAAACCGTAACAATGCATAGTTACGGTTTTTTTATGAAATTTTGGAAAAAAGCAGCTTTGTTTTACGTACGCTTTGCAAAACAGAAAAAATTATAAAAAGACAGATTTGTTCGTACGTGTTAACATATATAACATACATCTAGAAGAAATTTGGTGAATTATGAAGAAAATATACTTTTTATTATTATTTGTCATGTTAATGTGGGGGTTAAATGTCTCCGCACTTAAAGTACTTGTTGAAAACATTGATCCCATTTTGCTAACTTCATTCCGGATCTTCACTGCCGGTGTAGTGGTCATCATCATTAGTGTAGCAATGGGTATTTTTCGCCTACCTACGGGAAAAGAATTTACAATAATTCTCTATATAACAGTTTTTAACGTTATTATCCATCATCTCTCTCTCGCATCTGGTATAAAACTTACCACAGGCGTTAATGCAGGATTAATTATTGGATTAAATCCATTATTGACGATGGTATTATCAATTCTTTTCTTAAAAAACAAGGTAACACCTCTGCGTGTGATTGGATTTGTATTAGGTTTTGTTGGAGTTGCGATAACAACTTTATCCAGCTCTGGAGAAATATCGGGTATATCTCTTGGCGATATATTAGTCTTTGTAGGTATTCTAGTTCAAGCTATAAGCTTTATTCTCATTAGCAAGTATAACCCTGCTTTTGATCCGAGACTGTTAACGGGTTACATGTTAATAATTGGGTCAATATTTATCTTTGGCCTAAGTTTAATATTAGGAAGGCAAGTCTCCGAAATGACAAGTCTATTTGATTGGAAATTAGGATCTGTATTTTTATTTAGTGCGATATTGTGTACTGCATGTGGTCACATGATTTATAATTTTGCCATAAAGAATGTAGGACCAGCAGAAACGGCAATTTTTATTAATTTAAGCACATTTTTTGCTCTATTAGGAGCCGTTATCTTTTTAGGAGAAAAGGTAACATTTTATAACATCGTTGGTTTAGTCTTTATTTTATTTGGTGTATTTTCTGGTACTGGAGCATTAGAGTATATTTTAAGTAAAAACAAGAGTAATAGTGGAAAATTAAAAGTGTCGGAAGTTAGTTAACGAAAAGAACTAGGTATGTTAACGGTTCAGTAATGGGATAGAAAATATACAATAATATGCTATTTAGGGGATACAAATCGCAACTGATTTCGTATCCCATTTTTTATTGATTTAACAGTGTTTATTCCCTTTTATATAGTTGAATAGCACATAAAAAAACACGATACACTTCAAAAAATAAAAGCCAAACCACTAAAATGTTCGTCTAATAAGCGAAAGATAATTAAGGAGGTAGCTACTGATTGTTAAATTTAGTAAGGAAAGCTCAAAAAGGTAATGATAGAGCGTTTTTAGCTTTATTTCAGGAATATGAACAAGATATTTTTAGAATGGCTTTTGTATATGTGAAAAACCAAAACGATGCACTCGATGTAGCTTATTACTCGTGGTGTCAAAGTAGATGGCTTAACTGGATTATAGAAAATCAGTTCCACTTGGCAGGGAAGGTAATATAACTCGAACAATCAGAAGCTAAACAAGAAACAAGCTCTCCTACTTCTGTTAATTTAACAGGGACTACTTTTAATATATGAGGTGGAAAGTCTCGCGGATAATAAATTAAGTCAGAAGATTAATGAATGTCGTTTTTTTTTGGAATATATAGTAGTATAATACATTAATTTCCTGTAAAATTTATTAATTATAGGCGTTCATTTTTGCAAAGAGGTGATAATGTGTTGGACTTTAATGGTAGGTGAACGGGTTATTCACTTAATTGATGAAATGCCAAAACATCAGTTTATATCTATGCATGATCATGCAGAGATCATGAAGATCAGTACAGAACTATATTAAGAAATGTAATGATAATCTAACAGGAATCGCTTCAGTAGTAAATAAAAGAGGAAAAGGATTTATATGACAGATAGAAAACGAAAACTTATTTTAAGAGTTTATGAAAGAAGTATATAATTTACCGATTATAGTGATGCCCAATGAAGGAATTCAACTCATTGGTGACAACCGTTTCTTCATTTACATTTTTGACACTTTGTATAAAACATACCTACTAGATGAAGACGTGGAGGAAGAGATAAGAGAAATCAGTGCTAAACATGACTTTGAATCTACTAAACTAGCAAGAATTGAACATTTCGTCGTAATCATATTGGATGTCTTTAAATGGCTATCCCTTTCAACTAGAAGAAGATAAATACAAAAAACTAATCGGGATACAAGATTATCGTATTATCGTACAGGACTATGCAGCAGCTATTGAACGAACGCTCCCAGTGAAAATACCAAATGAAGAAATATTGTTTTTGACACTTCCAATTGCAGGAAGGAGAGGGCAAATAACGTTAAAAGTTGATGGGTCAACGAGTCCGGAGTTACCTGGTTCCCTATATTTAGAGAATACAGAGATTCAAGATGTGAACATCGGAGATCAAATTCGGGTTGTTACCCCGTAATTTGATAAAATATAAATAATGAGGTGAAAAAATGCGATTATTTATTGATTCATCCAATGTTTCTCAAATCAAATCGTTAAATGAATATTTTCCGATTGATGGAGTAACAACAAACCCTAGTATTATCGTTAAGGAGCAAAAGCCTTTTTTGCCACTTCTAAAGGAGATTCGGAATGTTATAGGGGAGGATAAACTACTATTCGTTCAAACGTTATCAACGAGAGCAGAAGATATTATTGAAGAAGCCCGGTATATTCATGATACATTACGTGGTAATCTAGTCGTGAAAATTCCGGTAACAAAGGAAGGAATCAAAGCGATAAAGACGTTGAGTCAAGAAAATATCCATACGTTAGCTACTACAGTCTATACCCCCATGAATGCTTATGTTGCCGCCAAAGCAGGTGCGAATTATGTTGCTCCGTATGTGAATCGAATTGACAATTTAACGGGAGATGGAATTCGTGTTGTATATGAAATTATGGCTATTTTCCAAAAGTTTAATTTTTCTTGCGAAGTATTAGCTGCAAGCTTTAAAAATGTACAACAAATAAAGGAAGTAAGTTTAACCGGGGCACATGGCGTTACAGTCTCACCTGATTTAATTGAAGCATTTCTATCAAACCCGCCTATAAAAGAAAATGTGGAACAGTTTAGAAATGAGTGGATTCAGTTGTATGGAGAGGAAAATGCCACATTGCTTGAAGGGAAACGTAAAGATGATTAAAGCGGTTGTTTTCGATTTTGACGGGTTAATTATTGATACTGAATTTGCTCTATATGAGAGTTTTTGTAACGTGTTAAATGTCGAGGAAAGGGAAATGCCAATTGGAGAATATGCAACTTTCATCGGAACGGATTCAACTGACTTATTAGATTATATTGTGCGTAAATCCAACAAGAGGCTGACGAAAGAGGACATTGTTGAGAAAACGAATCGTATACATAGACAAAAACTAGAATATCCAGTAGCCCGAGATGGGGTAGAAGACTACTTGAAAACCGCAAAGGACTTAGGGTTAAAAATTGGATTGGCATCAAGCTCTAACCGGAAATGGGTCACATCATTTCTTGAACACCTAGGTTTTATAAAGTATTTTGATGTCATCCAAACAAGTGATGATGTTGAAATGGTAAAACCTGATCCGGCCCTATACCGGAACGTAATCAAAGCGTTCGGTATAAAACCGAGTGAAGCCATAGCTTTTGAAGACTCTGCCAACGGTTTAAAGGCAGCCATCGGGGCCGGGCTAAATTGTGTAATCGTGCCAAATAAAGTTACGAAAAATCTTGAATTCGAAGGCTATCACTTACGATTAAACAGTATGAAAGATAAAAGTCTTAAAGAGGTCATAACGAACTTCAATATACAGTAAACATATTTTCTTAGAGGTCAAATTCAATATTTGACCTCTAGTTTTGTTTGGATGTATATTAATCATCAAAAAATTCATTAAGCAAACGTTTCTGAACGGAATTGTTTTCTTGATAAGGAATTTCATCGTCTTCAGTTGGTTTCTGTTCGTCAAAGTTTGTTCTTGCAGCGATACGTGGACTATCATTAGATTCCCTTATGAAGCGATCATCTAAGGAATCAAAGTCAGGCAATTTATTTTTCCGCTCCTTATCGGTCATACAAAATCCTCCTTCCACATTTTTGGTTAGGTTCACACTTAACCATAGTAATTATTCTCGTATAAATGCGCACTGTAATTCTCTCCGTTTCTACAGCCAATTCCGACTTTTATTTTATTTAAATAAACCTCTCATACAGAACCTCGTTTGGAGAATAATATGATAGTGGTAAATAAAAAGGAAATAACAATTCAAGGGTGATTGTATGAAATATAAAATTGAATTATCCTATCAAACACCGAAAGGGACAGAGGTGTCTTTCACTTCTGATGGATTGCGTGCAGCTGAAGCCCTTCTAATTGCAGAGGATTTAGAAAAAACAGGTCGAGCAAAAAGCATTCTGTTCGTCGATAGTGATGAAAATTCATGGACGGTGAAAGACTTAAAAGGTTTTATGGAGGAAATCCAAACAGACCCCCACAATGTAACTGTATATTTTGATGGGGGATTTGACAGACGAACAAAATCTTCCGGATTGGGATGTGCAATTTATTATGAACAAAACGGTAAATCATATCGTTTACGAAAAAATGCTCTTGTCGAAGAACTAAATACGAATAATGAAGCAGAATTTGCTGCTATTCATCTTGGGATAAGGGAGCTGGAACTGTTAGGTGTTCATCATTTACCTGTTACATTTATCGGTGATTCACTAGTCGTTATAAACCAATTGGAAGGGGAATGGGCTTGTTATGAAGAAGCATTATCGAAATGGATAGATCGAATTGAAAAACAATTAAACCAACTTGGCATAAAACCCGAATACGAGCTTGTTTCCCGCAAGAAGAACAGGGAGGCCGATCAATTGGCATCACAAGCATTAAACGGTATAGAGATTACGAGTACTATTGAAATTCAATAAATGAACACTTGATGATAGAAGACTCTTCTTTTGCTATATGTATAAAAAATGTTTACAGGGAGAGGGATGTTAGGAAAGGGATATAATAAAAAAATAGATCGATAAGGAAAAAATTTAATTCTGTAATCCGATGATTACAGTTTTTTATTTTCTCAATCTCACTAGATATTTCCTTTTTTCTCCTGTATAATTTATTTCGTGTATCGAAGAAAGGTGAGATTATGTCGGAATATACAGAAGTGAATGTTAATGTAAAGAAAGAGCGAATATGGACGAAAGATTTTGCCCTCATATGTATGGCAAACTTTTTTATTTTTTTAGGCTTTCAAATGACGTTACCTACACTCCCGCTATTTGTTCAACACTTAGGTGGTAGTGATAAATTAATAGGATTTGTAAGTGGGATTTTTATGTTTTCCGCCTTATTGCTACGCCCGTATGCAGGGCATGCGTTAGAATCAAAAGGAAGACGGTTTGTGTACATGTGGGGGTTAGCCATTTTCGTCATTTCTGTAGGTACATACGCGTTTATTGTAAGTATTGCACTTTTAGTTATAATGCGGATTGTTCAAGGTTTAGGGTGGGGCCTTTCTACTACCGCTACTGGCACAATTGCAACCGATTTAATCCCACCAAAGCGCCGTGGAGAAGGAATGGGTTATTTTGGCTTATCGGGAAATATTGCGTTAGCCTTCGGTCCTGCATTAGGACTTACCCTAGTAGGTCATATATCATTCACTCAATTGTTTTTAATGTGTTCTATGTTTGGACTCATTGCTTTAATTCTTTCATCTCGTATTTCGTATAAAAAAGTAGAGCAAGTTGAGGAAAAGTCAATTCCTTTAAAATTTGATATCTTTGAAAAAAGTGCAATCCAACCTTCTATATTGTTGTTTTTTATTACGGTTACATTTGGAGGTATGGCTTCCTTTTTACCGTTATATACTGCGGAGGAAGGCATTAAAGGAATTGAGCTTTATTTCTTTATATTTGCTATGTTTTTGATGGTATCCCGGACATTTGCTGGGCAAATATATGATCGGAAAGGACACATTTACGTCTTTTTGCCGGGTAGCTTGATGATTGCAACGGCTATGTTCTTGCTAGTGTGGATGCCAAATTCAGTTGTGTTGTATACGGCAGCTGCTTTTTATGGGTTTGGCTTTGGAACGATTCAACCCGCGCTACACGCCTGGTCAGTGGAAAAGGCACCAATGAATCGTAGAGGAATGGCTAACGCCACATTTTTCTCATTTTTTGATATGGGCGTAGGGTTTGGAGCTATTGGGTTTGGTTTTATTGCCCATGCCTTTGGATATAGTTTTATATACTTAGTAGGGGCATTCTCTGTGTTTGTATCGATTTCGATATATATTATGTCGTTAATGAAAAGTAAAGCGAAAACATAAGATGTATAAAGGTCTAGGAATCTAAGCAAGTTGATTCTTAGACTTTTTTTATTTTGCAGTAATCAGTCATGTTTATCTCCAATACCCAATATATTGGATATGAAGACATTTAAAACGGTAAAAAGGCTCCCATTAAAAATATACACTTTTAGCTAAAGCAGCATTTCTGCTAACTTATGAGACAAAATCGAGTTGAGAAGTTTCACAATGCTTTATTGTTATCATAATAATACGCTGACAAAAAGAACGCTCCCTATGGTGTTTACCATGGAGAGCGTCATTCTTAAACAGAAATCTTGAGTTTTTTTTCCTCATACATTCGTTTATCAGCTAGACGTACTAAATCGTCTAAGGACTTGCCTTCATTAGGGTACGTAGCAACACCAATTGATATGGTCACTTCTACTTGAAAGTCTTTCAATATTGGCTTTAGACTTTCTTTCCATCGCTGAACCATTTTTTGAGCCCCTTCTTCATTAACCTTAGGTGTAATGACGAGGAATTCATCGCCTCCCCAACGGCAAAGGTAATCAGTATCACGAATATTTTTCTGAATCGCATCCGTTACTTTACAAAGAACCTTATCGCCCATTTCGTGTCCATACTGGTCATTTATCGGTTTAAAGTTGTTAACATCGGCAATAAACAATGTCATCTTATTTGTCTTCTTCTGTAAATTCTTTTTAAAGCACTTCGTTATATAATAACGGTTAAATGCCCCTGTTAAGTGATCTCGTCTTGAATAATATGTAGCCTCATCGTGACGCTTGCCTAAAAAATAAGCTAATAAAATAAACGGAATGTTAAAATAAAACTGTTTATAATGAATTAAGTCAAAACTTACATAATAGTGAATCATCCAACCAATTGTCGTTAGGATGACAAAGGAAACCATTACTATTCTACCTGTATATTTCAATAGGTGCCACTCCTTTGTGCCTATATTCCTAGACGTTATAATCTAATGATACCATATTTTTGGTAAGGTTTAACACCTTATTACCAAACGGAATGTGAAAAACCCGTTTTTGTATGTACAATCGTTTATATTTGGAAGTGTGGCGTAAGGAAAGAGTGGGGGAGGTTGACTTGGATATGAGATTTGGTATTCCAGAAGTGTTTGAAGATGATGTCACGGGAAGTTTGCACTATTTATATGAAAATATGAAACACGTATTAAAAGTGCCAATCGTTAACTTTATGTTCCGAACACTTGCACACTACGATGCGTTTTTACATATGGCATGGAAGCAAGTGGGACCTAACATGTTAACCGTTACAGTAGAAAATGCTGCCAAAGAATTAAGGTTTCCGAATATCTCCTTTCAAGCACCTAAAATTAATTTTAGTTTGGATGATTTACACCGAAGTCAACTTCGTGATGTGATTTTTTTATTTAATTATGTAAATTCGAAGTTGTTACTGATTAGTATAGCATGGGAAGAAAGCTTAGGTTATCGACCAGTATTGGGTGGTAAGGAAACTTTAGGTATTATTCAACCTGGTATTTTAGAAGGTTTACCAAATATACGCTTCGTTCAATTTAAGCAAGCTACTCCTTTTACTCAACAGCTTTTAATGGACATTATGAGAGAGAAGAGAAGTTATGATGTTGCTAGTGATTATAGAGCATTAGCAAACTACCCTGAATTTTTACATTTCTCTTGGAGGCATATTAAGCCGTTTTTACAGACAAATGAATACACTTTGAAGAAACATGAACTCCGGAGGAAAGCAAGAGAATTAGTACATAACCGATTTCCATATCCGGTCACTTTTACCCCTGAACACTTGCATACATTGTATAACCCAAAAGAAGTAGCTGGTATTTTGGGAGTTATATATATGTTTTCCAATTTTATTGCTGAACTTATTATAGATGGAGAGTGCTTTCGTCGTATAATTGAGTGAAATAAGAAGGAGATATCTCCTTCTTATTTTTTGTCATGTTCTTCATAGGCAATGAGAATAATTTCCTCATTCGTCTGTTGACGTAATTCTTGTTCAAATGATTTTAACTTTTCCAGCAACGTATGTGGTAAAGTTGCCGGTTCATATTGTTCTTGCTCCAATCCTTTTCACCTCTTTTTGTATAGAGTACCCGAATAGAATACAAACACTAAGGTAATTTTTATCAATGGGGAGGGCACATCATTTGTCTCTTATGATGTAGTTGGATATACTAAATTCACAAAAATCAAGGATGGTGTATCAACGTGGCAAAACAATATACATGAATATGAGGACGTGAATCAGTCATCAATGACTGGGATGACGATCAGGTGATCGTCAAAAATCATGATAATAGTGTTTTATTAACATTTGATGATGGACCAACGGAATATTTATCAGAAATATTATCGATTTTAGATGAAAAGAATGTACAAGGGGTCTTCTTTTGGCAATCGAATTTACTGACAAATGGAACTCCTTGGAAGCGCGTACTTTCAAATGGTCATTTAATTGGAAGTCATGCCCATTCTCATCCTAACTTTGAGGAATTAATATATGAGGAACAATATGAAGAAGTTCGAAGGTCAAAAGAAATGTTGGAAAAGATGATCGGTAATAGGATAGAAATCTTCCGTCCGCCTTATGGTTTGTATGATTCCAATACGCACAGAGTAGCAAATGAACTTAACTTACGAATTATTTTATGGAAAGTAGCGAGTTGGGACTGGAAACATGGGTTAGATGAAGTAGATGATATTGTTGAGAACGTTGTAGATAATGTTTCAAAAGGTGATATTGTTTTACTTCATGAGCTGCCTCAAACCATAGAAGCATTACCACGGATTATTGATGGAATACGTCAAAAGGGACTTGTTTTAGCAGAACCATCGAAAAAGAGATTTTAATTTGTAAGTACATAAAAAGCCGACAATGTTTTGTCGGTTTTTTCGTTTCTGTAGAGTATCATATTTTAGGGAGGATATACGTATTGATTTACGAAATAGATAATATACGTTAATTGTGAAAGGTGGTTAAGAATGACTAAGATAGTTGATTTAGGTGATGATGTAACGTTAATTGATTTGTTTGATTTAAATATGGAAAGTAGGACAGGTTCCTATGTTCTTCATAGCGAAAAGTTAACGATTGTTGAAACGAGTGCAAGCCCATCTATTCCTTATTTAATAAGGGGATTGGAACAATTAAACATTAAACCGGAGGACATTGAATATGTCATTGTTACTCACATACATTTAGATCATGCAGGTGGGGTCGGTTTATTATTAGAGAAGTGTCCAAATGCAAAAGTCGTCGTACACCCAAGAGGTAAAAGGCATTTAGCTGATCCCTCAAAGTTAATTGCAGGTGCAAAAGCTGTTTATGGAGATAAATTTGCATCGCTTTTCGATCCAATTATTCCAGTTCCCGAAGAAAGGTTAATCACCAAAGAGGAAGGTGAAATATTGGATATTGGTTCCAATAGAGTACTCACGTTCCTAGATACTCCTGGACATGCGAAGCATCACTTTTCTATTTTTGATTCGTATAGTAAAGGGATGTTTACCGGCGATACAATAGGAGTGCTTTATACCCCAACAATACAACACGGATTTGAATTTATTCTTCCTTCTACATCTCCTAATCAGTTTGACCCTGCAGCCATGCTACAATCAATGAAAAAAATAGAAACATTTCGTGTGGACAAAGTGTATTTTGGTCACTATGGACAAACAAACAATCCTCAACTCGTTTATGATCAAATTACTTATTGGCTTCCAAAGTTCATTGTATCAGGTGAACAGGTCGTAGCGGATAATCAAAATGCCAGCTCCGAACAATTAACAGAACTACTTACCAATCAATTACTGAAAATGGTTCAGGAATACCTGGCAGATAGAGGGGTCTCTCCCTCAGATAAAGTGTTCCAATACGTTGAAATCGATATGCCTATTTGTGCAATGGGTATTATCGATTACCTATCGAAACGCTAAATGTTCTACCTATTGCCCAAGAATGTTTCCTCTGATTCGGTGGAATAATATCGAAAAAGGAGGGATTCAGGTGGATGCACAAAGAGCACAAGAAATTATGTCATCACCTTCAATGGCCAATGTAACGTATAACGGAAATCATGTTTATATTGAACATGTCGATCAAGGGGCAGGTAAAGCAACCGTACATCCCATTGATAATCCGGAACACAAACAAAGTGTTTCTGTAGAAGAATTATTGGAGCAATAATCATCCAAAGGATACCAAGAAATCTTGGTATCCTTTTTATTGCGTATAACCAGGTGGAAAACCCGATAAAATAAAACTTATGACCGTTTTGTATATTTTTGATAGGGACTACTCATAGGCATGAATTTCTTTACTAATTATTTTCATTAAAATTATTTTTTAATATTGTTTTGCTCATTATTGAACAAAAGTAATTGTGTTTAACAATTTGGTAATAATGAAGGTAATGTTTACAAGAAGAGACGATAAAATGGACATCTGTAGTAGGAGAGAAATGGAATGAAGGAGTTCGTTGAAAAAAAACATTATATAATCCTGCTAGCGTTAGCTGTCTTAACAGGTTGTGCGATTGTAGGCCAAGCCTATTTATTTGTTTTTATTATAGATAGTGCCTTCTTACAAGGGAGTCATTTTTCTGATTTACTACTGTATTTAGGCTTGCTTTTTGGCGTACTAACAATACGAATATTTTTAAGTTATGTTAGTAAAAGAAAAGGCGTGAAATTAGCAGCAGAAGTAAAGCGAAAGATGAGAAAACAGTTATTCCGGCATTATGTAAGTAGTCCTATGCAAATGTCGATTAGGAATAAAACCGGTGAAAAGGTAAGTATTGTGCTAGATGCAATAGATGAAATGGAAGGGTATTTTAGTCAATATATACCACAAATGATTCAAACGACGGTCATACCTGTTTGTATTTGGCTGGTCGTTTTTTCGCAACATACTACTTCAGCTTGGATCTTACTTATAACAGCACCATTTATCCCACTATTTATGGTTATTATTGGTTTGCAAACGAAAAAGAAATCAGAAGAAAAAATGGAACAGTTAAATGCTTTTTCAGGCACGTTCCTAGATATTCTGCAAGGTATTACTACATTAAAATTATTTAATCAATCGCATCAGCAAAAAACAGTCATTGAGAAAAATAGCCTTCAATTTCGCGATGGAACGATGGAAATTTTAAAAGTCGCATTTGCCTCATCATTCATGTTGGAACTTATATCAATGTTAAGTATAGGGATTGTAGCGTTGGAACTCGCACTTCAGCTTATCATCTTTGAAAATATCTCGTTTTTTGCTGCCTTTTTTATTCTCGTATTAGTACCAGAATTCTTTAATCTTTTAAAGGACATGGGAAGTGCATTCCATAATGGGAAAACGAGTTTAGGTGCTGCGAAGAAAGTGTTACGTGAATTAGAAGTAACAGAAGATAAAATCCAATGGGGAGATAAGGAATTAGTAAAAAGTGCATTGCCGCCAACACTAACAGTTGACCAAGTTACGTTTCAATATGATGATGCACAATTAGCGTTAAATAATATAAGCTTTCATATCGCTTCCAACCGAAGAGTTGCGATTGTCGGTCAAAGTGGAGCAGGAAAAACAACTTTAATGCACTTACTATCTGGTTTATTGAAACCTAATTACGGTCACATTCTCGTAAATGGAACATCATTATTTGATTATAGAGAAGATGAATGGTTTCGCCACATTAGCTATATATCACAGAATCCTTATATTTATGCGGGAAGCATTGCTGAAAACATTGCCATTGGCCGAGAAGGTGATGTTTCGATGGATGAAATTGCAGGAGCAGCGAAACGGGCCGGTATACTACCGTTGGTTCAATCATTCAAACTAGGCTTTGCTACAAAGATTGGGGAGACAGGCAGAGAACTTTCCGGTGGAGAAAAACAACGTTTGGCCATTGCAAGGGCCTTTTTAAAAAAACCATCTCTAATTTTATTTGATGAACCAACTACAGGTCTTGACCTTTATACGGAGCAAATACTCCAACAATCGATTAACATTTTAGCCGAGCATGCCACTATGATTACTATCGCTCATAGACTTCACACGATACGAGATGCCGATGTTATTCTATATTTGAAAAACGGTGAGTTGGTTGGAAAAGGAAACCATGAGGAGCTTTTAGAGTCTGTTCCAGAATATAGGGAAATGATATCGCTTCAGAGAGGTGGGAGGAAAGCAACATGAAAGAATTAATCATTGTTATAAAGGTGACGATGATGGAAAAAAAGGATATTATTTTGACAATCCTATTTGGATATATGGCAGGAATAACTGCTGTTGGACTATTTGCTTCTAGTGGTTATTTAATTTCAAAGGCAGCTATAACCCCTACGATCTTTGCATTGTCTATTTTAATTGCTACGGTAAAACTGCTTGGGTTTACTAGAGCGGTAAGCCGCTATGCCGAGAGATACTTTTCCCACCGTGCCACCTTTACAATGTTAAGTAATATACGTGTTACATTTTTTGAAAAGATTGAACCGATTGCTTTGCGAATATCTCAAAAGTATCGGAGTGGTGATCTCCTTTCTAGATTCGTTGGTGATGTTGAAAGTTTACAACACTTATTTTTACGGGTTTTGTATCCACCTTTCGTTTTAGTTATGGTCTTTTTTAGTACCATATTTTTTACAGCTTTCGTAAATATACAAGTTGCAGCCGTTTTATTTGTTGGATTAGTTTTTACGGTCATCATTGTGCCGGCAATATTTACTTTAAGACAACAAAAAATTGATCAACATATTCGGGAAGGAAGAGGAAAGTTATCTACTGAGATTACGGAATTTTTATATGGCTTTCGAGATTTAAAGATTTTTCGGAAATTAGAACAAAGAAGTGAACAATTACAACAGTTATCAGATCATTATATTGAAGAACAAGAGCGTGAAGGAATCAATAAATTATATAGCCAGTCCATCAATTCTTTTGTTTCTTTACTAATCGCATGGATTGTTCTCAGTCTAGGCGTATATTTTGTTTCAAATGGTGATTTGAGCGGTATGGTACTAGCAATGTTAGTTATGATATCTTTAACCGTTTTTGAAGGAGTTGTTCCAATGGCTTCATTTCCCATCTACTTTCAAGATAATCAACATGCTGCGCAACGACTGTTTTCTGGAATAGAACGGGATGGAGAAAAGAGTAACATGGACAAGGTTCATCTCGACCGAACTCAACCTGTAGACATAAAAATAAACAATCTCTCTTTAACATTCCCAGGGGAATGGCGAAGTACATTAAAGAAAGTGTCAATTCATATTCCTGCAGGATCAAAGGTTGCCATAGTGGGACCTAGTGGATCAGGAAAATCCACGTTGCTAAAGCTACTGCTCAAATTTTATACCGTTGAGGAAGGGGGAATAAAAATTAACGACACCCCGATTCAAAAAGTAAATGAAGAATCAATTTGGGAACTTGCGAATGTCGTTCTGCAAGAAAATCATTTTTTTCATGGAACAGTTAGAGATAATTTACTGTTAGCAAAAGATGGGTTAACCGACATGGAAATGAACTTGATACTATCAAAGGTTCGTTTACATACCATTTCTTTAGATGATGTTGTAGAAGAGAAAGGCGAAAACCTTTCAGGAGGAGAAAAGCAAAGGTTAGCTATTGCCAGAGCGATGCTCAAAGGAGGACAACTTTGGTTATTAGATGAACCAACGTCTTCTGTAGACGCAGTAAATGAACATCATATTTTTGAACATATATTTAAAGAAGCTAAAGATGACACGCTCATTTTCGTTAGCCATCGGTTAACAGAATTAGAAAGAATGGATAAAATTGTCGTTATGGATGAAGATACTATTGTTGAAAGTGGTTCATACGAGGAATTGATGGATAGGAAAGGATATTTTTATGAAATGAAGCAAATTGAAAAAGAGTTATTCATGTAAGCTAAGTCTCGTTTGGACTTAGCTTACTTCGCGTAAAAAGAGATAGTTTATTACCAACGAAGTCTATTTAATACAGCAGACAATTGGTTCAACCTGTTAGATTCAAGTCCCCAATACCGAATTTCTTCTTTTATATCATTCAATCTTCCATAACCTTTTACGAATCCATTTAACCGTGCTGTAATTGTTGCATCTGTAAACGATTCTTCGTCAGGAAATATGGTGCGTAAAGTTTCGGCAGCTTTCTGATACCGTTTTAAAAAGTACTTTTGATGGTAGTTTTCTGCAATATAAAAGGTTTTGTAAGGTTTCATTTCTGTTTGTATCGTTCCATTTAGCCGGCTTTCCCATTCACGTTTTAGTTTAGCTATCGTTTTTTCTTGTTGCTCACTATGAATTAAAAGCAATGAGATGTATTGTTTACCCTTATACTGTTGTTTTCGTAATGGATTATGATTCCCCCAAAATGTGTGTAAAATATCTTCAAAAGTGATTAAACCAGGGTCATATTGAATTTGGATGGATTCTGTATGATCTCCTATATTACGATACGTTGGGGACGGTGTTGAGCCCCCAGTATAACCAACCCGAGTTTGAACGACACCTTTTAAATGCCCGAACCGAGCATCTACTCCCCAAAATCATCCCATTCCCAATGTTGCAGTTTCAACATCACCTTTTAAATTGTAGTTTTTCATTTTATCCCCCTTAATCTAATCTGATGTTTCACTTGGGATACCCTTTAATGTAATCTGATCAATTAAAGCAAACCTATAAAGTGAAGGCAGTATAAAACTGTAATTAATATCATACCGACTACTAAGGCGAAGAGCATGTTTTGTTTAATTAATATACGAGCAGGTTGATTTAACAGTCGAGACGTAAGGAGAATCTGTCCTGAAAAAGGCGAAGTTTGGGTTGCTACTGTCCACGAAACTAAGAGACAGAGTGCCATGTAGATTGAACTCACCCCTAAACTTTCTGGTGCTATCCCACTTCCAATACCGACGATAATGATAACCGGGTGTATACCGATTTGGGCCAATCCCATCATCATGATAACAATGAGTAGACTTATAAGATATATAGATCCAAAGGATATTGTTAAAAGAAAATCCGCAATTGTGTTTCCAATATTCGTTTGCGCTAGGGCAAGCCCAAAGAATCCAGCACTAATAAATACGGCTAGTTCATTTTTCACCTTTATAAAAGATGTTTGTACTTGTTCGGAAACTTCTTTTAGATAAGAAGATGTTGTATGCGTAACGAGTGCCCACAAAATCGGAAAGATGAGTGCAAGAATACAAACAATCGTGAGCATGTTGACTGGGAGAAGTACGTCTAGTATAAAGGATAACCCTACTAATGTAACACTAAACAATATGAATGGAAGCATGGAAAGTCGTTCAGTATAATCTTGGTCCGTTTCAGTGATGTCGGGGTCATTGTCAAACTGAACCCTTTTAAAGAACAACCAAGTCATCATAATATAAACAGTTGCCATGATAAAACCGTATCCTCCAATTTGAAACCATGACAATTGAAAGACAATTAATACAAGACCAACATTTACAAAGTAAGGAGACCATAGCATACTTACTCCAAACCCCCGCATAATGTTTAACGTTAATTTCTTACTCTGGTAGTTTGATAAACTTTCTTCTGCTATCCGTTTCACAATGGCAATTGACCCGTAGTTTAATAAAACACTTATGAACGCCGTTAAAATAAAACTGAAACGATATGGGTGTTGCTCTCCTAGTTTTGCTTGTACGACAGACTTCAGTGCGTCCAAATAACCAGCTGTCTTCATAAAGATGCCAATTAAAGGGATTAACAAAAAGAGAGCAAGTATCTTAATGTTTTCTCCAAACCCAAGAATAGCCTGCTGGATTGTCATGTTTTCAACATAGATACAAATCGTTCCTATGAGTAATAATACAAAAACGATTATTTTGTTAATAGTTGAGATATAGAAAAAAGCTACCCCAAGCAATAAAGCACTTAATACACTGTACGTGTATGCAATTGTTTCATTAGGGGATAGTGTTTCAAATAAATACATCGTTGTTGTTATATAACATAGTAAACCGAATAAACGGCTTATAGGATGTAATTCAGTGCTAGTCATATTTTAACCTCTACCTTTTGATATATTTCTATTGAAACATATTCTATCATACTGAATAAAGAAAATATTGATATATACAATGAAAGTTAGATGAAAAGAAGGAATTTCGAGTCTTTTATGTAAATATAACTTATAATGTAAGCGCTTTATTTAAAGCGTTGGGAGTATGACTTTAAAAGGAGGTATTAGATGCTTAAACGTTTCACGAATTTATCAAATGCAGTCATGCAACGCTATTTACCTGATCCTTATTTATTTGTTGTGATCTTAACCATTGTTGTATTTCTGATGGGAATAGTGGTTGTAGGAAGCACTCCAGTAGAGATGGTGGAATATTGGGGGGATGGCTTTTGGGATTTATTAACCTTTTCCATGCAAATGGTTCTCGTATTAGTAACAGGATATGTTTTAGCGAGTAGTCCCGTATTTAAAAAAGGATTAGCCTTTATAGCAAGTTTTGTAAAGACACCTGGTCAGGCCATTATCGTGGTTACCCTCGTCTCTCTTTTAGCCAGTTGGATCAATTGGGGGTTTGGACTTGTTATAGGAGCCCTTTTTGCAAAAGAGTTAGCAAAAGTAGTTGATAAGGTAGATTATCGTCTATTAATTGCCAGTGCTTATAGTGGTTTCTTAGTTTGGCACGGCGGTTTAGCAGGGTCAGTGCCGTTAACCATTGCAACGGAAGGTCACTTTACAAGTGAAATGATTGGGATTATTTCAACAAATGAAACGATTTTTTCAACATTTAACCTCTTCATCGTATTGTCACTCTTCATCGTTATTCCAATCGTAAATCGCTTCATGATGAATTCAGAAACTGCAGTATATGTAGATAAGTCATTATTTGATGATAGTCCAACAGCAGCAACTGTTGAAAAGGTGGAGAATCGTACCCCAGCTGAACGGGTAGAAAATAGTTGGTTACTGTCCATGATTATCGGATTATTAGGTTTATGGTTTATCATTAAATATTTCTTCGCAAATGGCTTTAGCTTAAATTTAAATATTGTAAACTTTATTTTCTTGTTTTTAGGTATATTGTTACACGGGACACCGCGGAAATATATTGATAGTGTTACTGACGCTGTTAAAGGTGCTAGCGGTATTATCATTCAGTTCCCATTTTACGCGGGTATTATGGGGATGATGGTCTCCTCTGGTCTGGCATCGAAAATTTCAGAATGGTTTGTTACATTTTCAAATGAATTTACCTTCCCATTCTTTGCTTTTATTAGTGCTGGTATTGTTAACTTTTTTGTTCCGTCAGGTGGAGGACAATGGGCGGTTCAAGCACCTATTATGTTAGAAGCGGCAAAGGATCTAGGTGTCGATTATGCGAAGACAGCTATGGCAGTAGCGTGGGGAGATGCTTGGACAAATATGATTCAGCCATTTTGGGCTTTGCCAGCACTAGCTATTGCAGGCTTAAAGGCGAAAGATATTATGGGATTTTGTTTCATTGTCATGGTCATAAGTGGAGTATTTATCACTATTGGGCTATTGTTTATGTAATCATAGAAAAAGCTGCTTCGTATTACACTAAACCGTTCTGTTTTGGAGTACAAAATTACAAATAGTCGGTTAAAACGCAATATATTTAGAAACAGAAATAGCAATGAAAATCACATTATAATTGGCACTAAAAACGCTCAGATTTTTTAATCTCTGAGCGTTTCTTTTTATTGTCTTCTTCAACTAAAGCCCCCAATAGCGAAATAAACTGACTTCAATTTCTATAAAAACTACTGAAGATTTTCTGCTTTCTGTTTAAGATAAAAAATATATTTAACCAATCCAGCTGCGATTAGAGAAAAGATAATATTTGCAATGATTGATAAAATAGCAATGTCCTTAACCTCTATAATCACCGAATATAAATAGCCTATAAAGCCGCTCATTAGCACGAAAAGAATAATGTTCAAACGAGGAAATAAAAAACTAATCAATCCACTTAAAAGCAACACCAACATAATCATCACAAGAAAATGCCAATATAAAAGAAAATAAAATGCCAATTTAACTCCTCCAAGCAACCTATTTTAAATATATATTAGCACAAAGAAAATTCAGTGACTTTCTTCAACATAACTGTCCCTTTACTTGAACAAGAAAAGCCATTCTCCTTCTTGAAGAATAGCCCCCGTTTATGGAATATTATCACCTGCTACCTTACCTATTTTTCACTTCTTTCAAAACGAATGTCTCACGCTTCAACCAACTATTTTTCTCAAATTCTTTTATAAGATTTTCATTTTGCTTAATTGCATCATCCAAGGATACCCATTTTGGAGTAAACCCCAGTATGGACTCGTAATCATCTAATTGTTGAGTGAGTTTTTCTTCGTTTGTTAATTCACAAAAGTAATAGTGCGAAGTCATCTGGAATAATACATTATTGTCATATTCGTCAACTTTCCGTTCAATTACTATGCCAACCTTGTCTTTGACAATACAGTTAATGTAACCAGTTTCTTCTCTCACTTCTCGTATCAATCCATTATAGTGGCTTTCATTATCTTCAACTCCGCCTCCAGGAAATTTATAGTCCCCTCTATTTGATTGAACTAGTAGAATATTATTGTTAGTAATTAAAATAGCTCTGACTGCTTCCCTCTGAATGGTGCCCATGAAATTTTTAATTTTTGGCTCTTCTAGAATTTTATTAAAATTCAAATTTTCACCTCTTAATCTTATTCCATTAACCTGCCTCTTTAGTGCAATAACTTTTTCTCATTCATCATTAGATTTATTGCTTTATATACGTTTAGTACAATATTCTCCAAAGCATTTGCGCTCGTCTCTTGAGGTTAGTTTAATCGCTATTTAATTGGTTTCATTAACCCGAAAAAACCAGGTTTTGATTTGTAGCCTAACTTTTTATTAACAGATAACATAGGTAAGTTTTTCGAATTATTATGAGTTCTAATATACTTCACATTGTGATGTAAAGCATATTCAATTGCTTTTACTTTAATAGCTAAAGCAAGTCCTTTACCACGGTATTCCTTTTTAACTCCAGTCATAGAGTTATAGCAGAGGTCATCATTTTCTTTCAGTATCATAGATAAAGCTACCCATTGCTCTCCATCAGCAGCTAAAATAAACCCTTTTTTATCGAAATCTTTTGCAAGGCTAATCATTCTTTCATTATCTGGACGTGGTTTCTCTTGCATACCAGGCACATCAGTAACGAGTTCCCACCAAAAATCCCAAAAACGATTATTGGAGTCCGCATTCTGGGGATATTCAGCGAGGTTAGTAAAACGAATTCCTGAAGATTCTAACTCTTTACAAACAGAATCATATTGACTCATATCAAATGACGATAGATTCAATTGGGATTCAAATGTGTGATTAGTTATCTCAAAGCCTTTCTTTTTAGCCCATTCAATATCCATTTCTTTTATATCTTGTATATTAGTTTGAAGAGCCTTTGCATTATTTTTATGGGCCCGGTTTTCAATTTCATCTAGAATCCAACTACCAATACCTTTATTACGCCATTCTTTATCGACTTTTACTGTAACCTCAACATATCCTGGCTTTAGTATTGGATCCCACGTTCCAGAGACATACCTTCCAAACCCAACTAATTCTCCATTTGGAGTTATAACTCCTAGATTATACAAAAGTGTTTCATTAGAACATTTTTCTTCATACCTTTTTATGGTTTCTAAATCAGGCAATTCTGATTTTTGCTCTCTTACAATTTCTGCGTAATTGTTTGAAGTTAATAGTAAAATTTTTAAGTCCATTTTCCAATCAACTCCTTTCGTTTCTATATTCGTTTTTTCTCCTAGCTATGATTGCTTCTTAAAGTAAACTGCTTCGTTCGTATTACACGAAGCAGCTTTTTTGTAATTCCAACTAAACCAATCGAAATTGATTGACAACAAAAACAATTTCGATTATTATCACTATAATACTTTAACAATTTATAAATCAATTTCTTATCAAGAGAGGCAGAGGGACATGGCCCTATGAAGCCTCGGCAGCGGGTTCGTCCGTCGAATACTGTGCCAATTCCAGCAAGCGTTCGCTTGGGAGATAAGAAGAGTCTAAGCTATACATATGCTCTCTTCTTATAGGAAGAGAGCTTTTTATTTATTATCATAATACATTTACTAGGAGTGAACATCTTATGAAGTATGGATTTTGGTTGCCTATTTTCGGTGGTTGGTTACGTAACGTTGATGATGAGGGAATGCCACCAACTTTTGAATATGCAAAGGATGTTATACAATCCGCTGAAAAGTGGGGTTATGATACTACTTTAATTGCGGAATTATATTTAAATGATATTAAAGGTCCAGAACAGGATTCACTGGAAGCGTGGTCTACTGCTGCTGGCCTCGCTGCGGTAACAGAAAAAATTGAAATTATGACTGCGGTCCGTCCGGGATTCCATAATCCAGCCGTAACAGCCAAGATGGCTGCAAACATTGATCATATTAGTAAAGGAAGATTTACCTTAAATGTTGTATCAGCTTGGTGGGCAGAAGAGGCTAAGCAGTACGATGGAGTATTTACAGAGCATGATGAGCGATATGACCGAACAACGGAGTTTATCGAAGTGTTAAAAGGAATGTGGTCGGAAGATACATTCTCATATAAAGGAAAGTTTTACAATATAGAAAATGCTAAACTTTCTCCAAAGCCGGTTCAAAATCCAAACCCAATTCTTTATGCCGGTGGGGAAAGTGATAAGGGTAAGCAAGTGATTTCTTCTCATTGTGATGCATATGTTATGCACGGTGGCACAATAGATGAAGTTCAAAGTAAAATAGAAGATATGAGAGTAAAGAGACAGGAAGCAGGGCAACATCCGTTCCATAGTTTTGGTATGGCTGCGTATGTTATCTGCCGCGATACTGAGGAAGAGGCACAGGAAGAGTTAGCACGAATAACCGACGTAAAAGATGCTAGCGGTTATGCAGGATTTAAAGATTTTACAACAAAATCACAACTTGAACAGAAGCTTCAATTACAAGATTATTCTGTTTCAAATAGAGGCTTGCGCCCTAAGTTAGTAGGAACACCTGAGCAAATTGCAAAGCGAATTGTAGAATATGAGAAAGCAGGAGTGGACTTGTTATTGCTTCAGTTCTCTCCGCAACTGGAAGAAATGGAACGTTTTTCAAAACAAGTTATGCCATTAGTAGAACAATTAAAAGCAAAAAACGAAGAGGTGATCTAAGTGAGTAAAATTTATGTAATTCATGAAAACGAAGAGTGGACAGAACATTTGACGAATAGATTAAGAGAATTAAACCTTCCTTATGAAGAGTGGTTATTAAGTAGCGGTACAGTTGATTTAACTGCTGAACCTCCTGAAGGTGTGTTCTACAGTCGAATGAGTGCGTCATCTCATACCCGTGGTAACCGTTTTGCACCTGAATTAACGAGTTCTGTTCTAGCCTGGTTGGAAACGCACGGTAGAAAAGTAATAAACGGAAGTCGTGCGTTGCAACTAGAAGTAAGCAAAGTCCTTCAATATATTGAACTTGAAAAATATGGTGTAAAAACGCCGAAAACCGTTGCTGCGGTTGGAAAAGAGGAGATTGTAAAAGCAGCGGAATCATTTGAAGGTTCGTTTATAACGAAGCATAATAGGGCAGGTAAAGGATTGGGTGTACAATTATTTCATTCAGTCGCTGCATTGAAAGAATATATTAACGGACCAAGTTTTGAAGAACCTGTAGATGGAATTACATTGATTCAGGAATATATTGAATCCCCTGAATCATATATCACTCGCTGTGAATTTGTCGGAGGAAAATTTGTTTATGCGGTAAGAGTAGATACGTCAGAAGGTTTCGAACTATGTCCAGCTGACGCATGTACGATTGATGACTTGTTTTGTCCAGTTGGGGAAGAGCCGGAAGAGCAAGAAGTTTCAAAGCCGAAATTCCAAATAGTTGAAGACTTCAACAGTCCAATTATTGAAAAGTATGAAAAAGTGTTAGCTGCAAATGGCATTCAAGTGGCGGGCATTGAGTTTATTCAAGATAAGAATGGTCAAATTTTCACATACGACATCAATACAAATACAAACTATAATAGTGATGCAGAGGCAAAAGCAGGTAAATTTGGAATGCTCGAATTAGCGAAATATTTAGGTGAAGAATTAAAAAATGTTTAATACTATATGACATCCTACCATCAGAGGTAGGATGTTTTTTTATTAAGCATTAATGATAAGATAACAAATAGGTGAAGGTAAGGAGGATAATGTCTCATATGGATGAATTTGCAAAACTAGACGGAATAGGTATAGCCAACTTGATCAAACAGGGTGAACTATCAACTTACGATGTAGTGCAATATTACATTGCACAAATACATCAATTGAATCCCCTTCTTAATGCCGTGGTTCATACAATGTTTGAAGAAGCTCAGCAGGTGGCCAAGCATGTTGACTATAAAACAAGTCCGCTTGCCGGGGTCCCAACCTTTATTAAGGATTTAAATCCGGTGAAAGGGCATCCAACTACATTTGGATCACATATGTTAAAAGATTATATAGCCAAAGAGAGTGATGAAATAGTTAAGCGATTTCAAAACGCGGGTATTATCTTCTTAGGGAAAACAAACACAGCTGAATTTGGCTTTTTACCGACAACAGAACCACAATTGTTTGGTCCAACAAAAAATCCTTGGGATGCCTCACTATCTGCTGGAGGATCAAGTGGTGGGGCAGGGGCTGCTGTTGCTGCAGGACTTGCACCATTTGCGCACGGTAGTGACGGGGGAGGGTCCATTAGAATTCCGGCCTCTGCATGTGGCTTATTTGGGTTTAAGCCATCCCGAGGACAAGTCCCCTATTCAGATTATGTAAATCACTTAAGTGTAAACCATGCAATTACAAAATCTGTACGAGACAGTGCTGCTTTACTAGATGTCATACAAGGAAGAGGCAGGTTTGATACATATCCAGGTTTTAAAAAGGAACACTCTTTTTTGTCCTCAGTAAATCAACCACCGAAAAAACTCCGTATTGGTGTAACATACGACTGGGATGAAAAAGTGTTCGTAGACGATGAAACGAAGAATTCAATCAGGCATACGGCTAATTTGTTACAATCACTCGGACACGAAGTTGATTATGCAGCTCCGTCATTTCAGTTTGAACAATTTGCGGAACACTTTATTACAGTTTGGCTTGGTAGTGGATCTGTAGTCGTGAAGCATTTAGGAAGCTTAGCAGGAAAAGAGTTGAGTGAAGAACAAATTGAACGTCTATCCTTTAATGTATACCAATATGGGCAAAAGCTAACAGCTTTTCAATATGAGGAAGCAAGAATTGCATTACAGCAAGAAGCAAGAAAGATTAATTCGTATTACCAATCTTATGATTTACTATTGAGCCCTGTCCTGAATACAACCCCCGTTTCAATAGGTTTTTTACAAGACCAAAGGGATCCAATTCATGATATGCTGGATAATTTCACGAATTATTGTAGCTTTACACCTATAGCGAATGTCACAGGACAACCTTCTATGAGCGTTCCTTTATATTGGTCGTCGAGTAATGTGCCAATAGGCTCTATGCTAACAGGACGAATAGGGGAAGATCATTTATTATTTCAAGTGGCATCACAATTAGAGCGGGCTCAGCCTTGGAAGAAAAAGCATCAAGAATTACAGCGGGAATTAAAAAAAGAATTTTTGAAAAAAATGATAATAGGAATATATGACTAGTAAAATAGAACCAAAAATGATACTTTGGTAATATAGCGTCTATTTAAATTAGAGAGGAAAAGAAATATGCTTTCAAAAATAAAAAACTTTAAATATTTAGATTTCATTTTTAATAATCTTTCTGAAATGGTATTTCTCATTGAGGTTGAACAAAATGAAACGTTTACGTATGTAACTACTAACGAGGTAGCTATCAATACGTTAAGCTTTCCGAAGGATTATAGTGGTAAATCTATTTACGATTTAATGCCAAAGGAATCTGCAGATAAAATTACAGCTAAATATAAAGAGGCGATACAAAAAAGAGCACCTGTTAAATATAAAGAAAAAATGCTCTTTCCTTGGAGAGATGGTGAACAAAGAATTGGTTGGTTGGAGTCCACATCTACACCTATTTTTGATGATGATGGGATTTGCACAAATATCATATCTGTCTCTCGGGAGATAACCGAAGAGGTGAATAATCAAAGAAAAATAGAACAAATGAATGAACACTTAGAATTAATTTACCATAACACTGCCGACGTTATTATTACATTCGATGCAGAAGGGCACTTTATTTCTGTCAACAATCGTTTCACTGAAATATTAGGATGGACTGAACAAGAATTGTTAATGGACCAATCAATCACTATTGTGCCACCTGAAGAAAGGGAAGACTTCCCGTCTATTCTAAGCAAATTACAAAAAGGAGAGATAATTGAAAATCATCTCTCCAAAAGAAAAGCTAAAAATGGTCGAATTATTGAAATGTTAGCTTCCTATGCCCCTGTTATGGAAAATGGAGTCATGGTTAGTGGTATTGCTGTTTACAAAGATATAACGAGTTTAAGGGAATTAGAGGACCGGCTAAGTAGAACCGAGGAACGATACCGTATTATTGCTGAATACTCTACCGACCTAATTCGAATTTTAGATGAGGATGGCTTCATAAGATATGCTTCTCCTTCCCATGAGAACATTTTAGGCGTTTCACCAGAGTTCTTTGTTAATAAATCAATCCTTTCATTTATCCATAAAGAAGATATGTCGAAAGTTCAGAAATGGCTGGAACAAATAAATGTATCGAAAGAACCTACTAAGATTGAACATCGTAAGTTAACGAAGAAAGGCGAAGCGATTTGGTTTGAGTCCATTGGGGTACCTGTACTAGATGAAAAGGGGGAACTTGATCAAATCGTGACCATTACGAGAGACATTTCTATTCGCAAAGAACAAGAAGAGAAGTTAGAGAAAATGGCATTACATGATGAATTAACGGGTCTGCCGAATCGTATCTTGTTTCAAGATCGTTTGGAAAAAGCGTTACAAACAACAGCAAGGAGAGGTCAAATGACTGCTCTTTTTGCACTAGATTGTGATAATTTTAAAGGAATAAATGATACGTACGGGCATGATGTCGGTGATGAAGTGTTAATGGAGTTTTCAAACCGAATTGTAAAAAGCGTACGCGAAAAAGATACAGTAGCTCGAATGGGTGGAGATGAATTCCAAGTTATATTACCGGAAATTGAAAACCGTCAAGATGCGATTCATGTTGCCGATCGCATCATAGCAGCTATGGAACAACCATTCCAAATTGGCGAACGAACTCTTCATATCTCGACGAGTATTGGCATTTCATTCTATGGAAGTAAGGATACACATAAAACGATGGAAATGCTAGTAAAAGAGGGAGACGAAGCATTATACGTGGCGAAAAATGAAGGTAAGAACACCTTTGCTATTTATAGCAAAAAGAAAAAAGCGTCTAAGAAAAAGAGTTTGAAACGATTGTTCACGTTTAAACCAAAGAAAAGGTAAGGGCTATAATCTTCTGTGTATGTAAGCAGGATACGTGATTGCTGAAAATTACGTTCATGATTACAAAATGGGGACTTGATGATACTATACCTTTGTAATAGGTTGAACATAACCGTTTATTGTCGTAATCATTTGATTACGACGTTTTTTATTGGAAAATACAAGTTGTTTAGCATCTCGTTTCCCGGGAAATATTCTTCTTTCAATTTCAACAAAAAATGATGAATTTTCGCAAATCCGTTATAATGAATATGTTTGTATTATCTTTGTAAAAGAAGGGGAACAACATGATTTTAATGATTGATAACTATGACTCTTTCACATATAACATTGTTCAATATTTACAAGAAAATGGGGAAGAGGTTGTTGTATATTACAATGACGAGATTACCATTCGTGAAATAGAAAAACTAAATCCCGAGGCTATTTTTTTATCTCCAGGTCCAGGTGAACCGAATACTGCGGGTATTTGCCTTAACGTAGTTCAATACTTTCAGGGAAAAAAACCATTGTTTGGTATTTGTCTAGGCCACCAAGTTATTGTTGAAGCATTTGGTGGTACAGTCACAAAGGCGGTCGAACCAATGCACGGAAAGGTGGATTTCGTCTATCATGATGAGCGAGGGATTTATGACGGGTTACCAAATCCACTAACTGTAACTCGATACCATTCCTTAGTAGCCCATTCCTCATCTGTTCAAAGTCCAATTTACGTTACAGGACGTGCAAAACGGGGAGAAATCATGTCACTACAACATAATACACTGCCTATTGCAGGTGTTCAGTTTCATCCCGAGGCTATTTTAACAGAACATGGACAAACCCTCCTGCAAAACTTTATGAATAGGTTGGTTCGAAAGGAGAGTAGAGTATGAAGCAAGGCTATATGGAATTTCATTTTCGAGATCCTTTTCGTAACGAGAATGTTCCAGTTGTTTTTTCCAATCCAATTGCAACAATTGAGGCGCGGGAGATTGAAGAGGTTCGTCCTAAAATGAGAGAAGTGGAATCATATGTTGAGCAAGGCTATTTTGCAGCAGGTTATGTCAGCTATGAGGCAGCTCCAGCATTTCATTCAAAAATGAAAACGAAGAAAAAACCGATTATGCCACTTTTATCCTTTAGTATATATCGGGAATTCGACGAATTAGAGGATCATACACCATCACAGGTAAATACATCTTTTAATTGGACTCCGAATGTAACGAAGGAAAAATATGAGAAGGATATTTGTACAATCCATGATGAGATTGAAAATGGCAACACATATCAAGTTAATTATACGACACGTTTAAATGTCCCCTTCGAAGAAGATGATTATGTTTACTTTAAACAGTTAAAGGATGCTCAACAAGGTGATTACAGTAGTTATATAAATTTAGGGGATTTTAGCATATTATCCGCATCACCTGAACTATTTTTCGCAGTTCAAAACAACCGTATTGTTACAAAACCGATGAAAGGTACAACAAAGCGAGGGCTTACCTTTGAAGAGGATATACAATTAAAAGCGTCATTAACGACTTCTCAAAAGGAGCAGGCTGAAAATGTAATGATAGTCGATTTAATCCGAAATGATTTAGGTCGAATCGCCAAGTCTGGATCTGTCAATGTCTCGAAATTATTTGAAGTTGAAACATATCCCACGGTCCACCAACTGACTTCAACCATAGAGGCCGACTTAACCGATATGACATCAATTACAGATATATTCACCGCACTTTTCCCATGTGGCTCAATTACAGGGGCACCGAAAATAAGTACAATGGAGATTATTGACCAACTGGAAGATTCTCCACGAGAGGTATATTGTGGCTCAATGGGTTACATAACACCTGAAAGAAAAGCTATATTTAATATTCCAATTCGAACGGTATGGATAGATCATAATACGAAAAAAGCGGAATACGGAGTTGGTGGTGGGATTACGTGGGATTCTAATGCAAATGGGGAATTTGAGGAAATGATTACGAAAGGAAAAATTCTTTCGACAGTGCCTCGTCAACCATTTTATCTTTTAGAAAGTATGTTGCTTGAAAACGGGGGCTATACATTGTTACAACTTCATCTTGAACGACTACAAAAATCTGCGCAATATTTTCAATTTGATTATGAGGAAGAAAAGATAGTTAAGGCTTTATGCAAACTCCGTGATGAAACGAGTGATGAAACATGTAAAGTAAGGTTATTAGTTGCAGAAGATGGTGAGGTTAAAGTAGAAGCCCATCCTATCTCATTATCAAATGAGAAGAAAGAAGTTCGAATTGCGGAAAGTCCAGTCGACAGAAGAGATCCGTTTCTCTATCATAAGACGACAAACCGATCCATATATGAGCCGCACAAAGATGACCGATATTATGATACCTTACTTTGGAATGAGAAAGGCTTCATAACCGAATTTATAAATGGAAATATCGTTGTTGAAAAAGAGGGGCACTATTATACTCCACCTGTTGAGGATGGTTTACTTCCTGGAACCTTTCGGCAAGCGCAAATGAACGCAGGAATCGTGTTAGAAAGAACATTTTCAATTCAAGAACTTCAATCTTTTGACCGTATATGGCACATTAACAGTGTTCGCGGATGGACTGAAGTATTCTTAAATATGTAGTGCAATGTTTGATAAAGGGTAATCTATTATCCCTACTACTTAGAGTAGTAGGGATAATTTTTGTGAGAAATGATCAAATTGTTATTTTTTTAAAACCAACTTCCATATATTGAAAAAAATACAATGTAAATTCAAAAAAATAAAAAAAATGCAATATTTATATTGAAAAATTCAAAAAACTCTATTATCATTAATGTAATCTTTTTAGTAGGAAAGGGTTTCATATGAATAAACATTTAGAAAAAGAAGATGTAAGAATTGATGAACTAGACCAAAAAATTATTGCCTTCTTTCAAAGGGATGGAAGAAGCTCATACACGGAGATTGCCGAAGAACTAGGAATAACGGTGGGAACAGTTAGAAATCGAGTACAACGTTTAATAGAAAACAAGATTATGAAAATTGTAGGTGTTGTAGACCCATTCAAAACGGGGATGGAATCTGTTTCGATGTTTGGATTAAAGGTTCAATTAAATAAATTAGATGAAGTGGTTCAAAAGCTCGTAAAAATTCCAGAAGTACGTTTTGTTGCAGCAGCAACTGGAGCGTTTGATTTATACGTCCAAATTATTACGTCTTCCAATAAAGAGTTATACAGAATTATGAAGGAAGAATTGAGTGAAATTGATGGAATTCTATCGACTGACTCTTCTATGATACTAGAGTTACATAAACAATCATACGACTGGGGTGTTAACCTCCCCTAATTTTTTTGCTTAAATAAATCTGAAAACTTTTAAAATTTTGTTATTAATGAAATCTATTAATAAAAACTTTTTTCAATGGAGGGATTTGGGATGAAGAAAACTGTGCTTTTATTTTTAACTTTTTTCTTATTGTTAAGTGTTAGTATCCATGCTGATGGTGTTGACCCACTACTTGATCAAGCAGACATTACGATCACAGTAACAGATGATAATGGTTACTACGTTGAGGAAGTCATTACGATTTCAAACAGTTCTAGTCTTGATGGAGTGATTAATCACAGTTTAGTAGATGCAGACATGGTTAGTGATTTAACATTTACCGCTAACGGGGAAGCATTAGACTACCAACTAAATGAGGGTGAAGTACTTGATAAGCTGGAAGTGACAGTTGCGGATGTTTCAACTGATAATTTGCAATATGTCATTGGTTATTCTGTTCACTCGTCCGAAGGGGAATTTAAGACACCGATTGTAGTTCCGATGTATCCGACAGCTGGTGAAAGCGCAGTCGTAAATGTGAATTTTGTAGCTCCAGAGGGAAATTACATTCACAAAAATTCATTTCCTGTTCAAAATGAAACAGCTGAAGGGGAAGTGACGAACCACTTAATTAATGTACCGAGTCACGTGAATTATATCTATGGACCGGAACCAACACCTCTGTTTAACTCTTATAGCGTCATCTCCGGTATTATCTTCGTAGTGTTAGTTGGAATTCTCGTTAGTTGGTTCAGAGCTGAACGTAAAAAAGAGATGGAGGTGGCTGCATAATGGGATTTAGCTTTTGGGGATTAGTGATTTATGCTGTTGTTTTTATCTCAGGATATTTTATTTGGGCTCTTAAGAAAAACGCACAAGAAGAGGAGTAATACGACTTTGAAAATATAAAGGGGGAGACTGTATGTTTGAAATAAGTCCTGTGTTTTATTACGTCATAATCGGATATTTCATAGTTATTTTAAGTATTGGTTTTTGGTCAGGTAGAGGAAATAAAACGAGTGAGGACCATTTAGTAGCAAATCGATCAATTGGCGCATTGATTGGTGGAGCAGCACTTGCAGCCACTCAAATGAGTGCCGGTACGTTCGTTGGTACGATGGGTGTGCATTACTTAACAGGTGCTAGTTTTATGTGGTTTTGGCCAGGATTATGGCTTGGATGGGTTGTTTCAGCCATATGGGTAGCACCAAAGTTTCAGCGCTTTAATGGTGTTACGGTACCAGACTATGTTGAGGCGAGATATAACAGTAAGGCTGGAAAAGTTATCGCTGCAGTTCTTATTATCGTTGCCTATACCGTTTATTTAATTGGTCAATATGTAGCAGGTGGCGTGTTAATGAATACAATCTTCGGCATACCGATGATATGGGGCGCCATTATTACGATTGGTATTACGATGATCTATACATTAAAAGGTGGTATGAAGGCCACGAGTTACAGCGATTTCGTACAAGCCATTATTATGGCAGGGTGTTTCTTTGCAGCTATTCCACTTTTATTCTCACAAGCAGGTGGATTTGGCTATGTAGGAACATTGTTAACCGACTTAGATGCAAGTATTACAGGTTGGCATTTCAGTGTGAAGGATTTAATTGGATTTGGATTAGCGTTTGGTTTATCCATGGCCATTGCACCATATGAATTAGCCAGAATGTATACGTTAAAAAGCCAAAAAACAGTTCGATTAGCTATTGGGTTCTCATTTGTTTTCCAGGCGATTGTTGCTATCTCCGTTGCTCTAGGTGGTATGGCAATGCGTTCAATCTTCCCGGTTCTAGGAAATGGTGATGCAGCCTCTTCTGTAATGGCAATCAATGTACTTCCTCCACTAGTCGGAGCATTATTAATGGTTGCTATATTAGCATCTATTATGAGTACCGTTTCTGGAATCATGATTGTATCGGCTTCTGGGGTTTCCCATGATATCTTCGGGGTGATTAAGCCAAACGCTACAGACCGTCAAAAAATGCGTGTCAATCGAGTGGCGGTTATTGTTCTAGCTTGTATCCCATTAATCTTTGCGATTAAGCCGTTTGATATGGTTCAGTTTATCGTAATGTTACAAGCATCATTAGTTGCGAGTTTCTTCTTTGCTATCGTTGTAGTCGGATTGAACTGGAAGGGTGCAACGAAGGCAGGAGCTATTTCCGCTATGCTAGGTGGTGTGGCAACTGTATTGGTGTATTTCCTTATTGGAAAACCGTTTGGATTAAATGAAGTTATTCCTGGTGTACTTGTTTCACTAATCATTTTACTAGTAGTAAGTAAGTTTACGAAACCAGTTCCGGAAGAATCGTTACGACCATTCTTCGGAGATACGAAAGAAGATAAAAAAGCCGCTTAACATATCTAAATTCAAGAACCACGTAGGATTTCCTTGATTCTATGGTGGTTCTTGTCTTTGTCATTTAGTTCAATATCAGTATTGTTGTGGAAGGGAGCAGGTTTCATGTCTCAATTTAATAATAAAGTTGCCATTGTTACAGGAAGTGCTAGTGGGATTGGAAAAGGTATTGCGGAAATGTTTGTAAAAGAAGGTGCAAAAGTTGTTCTCGTAGATATAAACGAAGAAAAGCTGAACCAAGCAGTGGAAGAGTTTGCAATTCTTTATAATAGTGACCATGTTACATATTTAACTTGTAATCTACAACAATCTGAAGTCATACAAACTATTTATGACCATACGCTGAGTACATTTGGGACAATTGATATATTAGTAAATTGTGCAGGTATATACCCGTCTACAGATGCCCTGAATATTACAGAAGATGAATGGGATCGGTTAATGGACTTGAATCTCAAAAGTAGTTTTTTCTTAAGTCAACAGGTAGCCACCTACATGGTAGATCAAGAAATTGAAGGTAATATCATTAACATTACATCATCGGCTAGTATAACTACTCGCCCTGGGGTAGCCCATTACTCAGCGTCTAAGGCTGCGCTTAAAATGTTAACACAAACATTAGCAATTGAATGGGCTCAGTATGGCATACGTGTAAATGCTTTAGCTCCAGGTCTAGTAGAGACTGAAACATTACAAAATACACTCGTAACTGAGGAAGCAATTAAGGAACATGAAGAGAAAATTTCGTATTCTCCGATGGGAAGAACTTGTAGTGTTGAGGAAATAGCTAATGGAGTACGATACTTAGCTTCAGAGGATGCGAGTTTTGTTACAGGACAGACCCTGTTCGTTGATGGAGGTTATACTGCAGGACGTGTTTTTCAAACGAAAAAGAAAGAGGGGTTAAATCAATGAATGAAGTACTAGAGTTATTAACAAATAAACATGATGAAATGGTAGAGCGGTTAAGAGATATCGTAGAGTTAGAGACTCCTTCCCTGGACAAAAAGCTAACAGACCAAGCCGCCAAAGAAATTGCCAAGTTTTTTGAACAGTACACAGGGGGGAAAGCTGAATTTATTCAAAACGAGCAATATGGAAACCATGTAAAGGGCACATGGGGAGAAGGCGATGATCAAATACTTTTATTAGCCCACTTTGATACCGTATGGCGTGAGGGAGACATAAAACGGAAGCCTTTTGAAATTAAGGACGGGAAAGCGTATGGTCCTGGTGTTTTTGACATGAAAGGTGGACTAGTTCAGGGTGTCTTTGCGTTACATGCTTTAAAAGAATTGAACCAACAAGCGGGAAAAGTCGTATTTTTATTTAATAGTGATGAAGAAATTGGTAGCCCTACTTCACAAAAATTAATAGAAGAGGAAGCTAAAAAGAGTAAAGCGGTGTTCGTTTTAGAACCGGCGATGTCAACAGAAGGTTCACTGAAGACAGAAAGAAAAGGTGTTGGAATATTTGAAGTAAACGTAAAAGGGACGCCTGCACACTCGGGTATTGATCCAGAAAAGGGGAAAAGTGCCATTGGCGAGCTAGCCTCCCACATTACATACCTTCATAGTCTTACCGATTTTGATAAAGGTACTACAGTGAATGTAGGTGTCGTTGAAGGAGGTACTACGTCCAATGTAGTCGCAGCAAGTGCAAAAGCTGATGTCGATTTACGAGTTCGCTATCAATCAGAATTTGATCGCATGTTACCTCTTATTAAAGAAATCGAACCGACTACTGAAGGGGTAGAAGTAGAAGTAAATGGTGGAATAAATCGTCCTCCTTTTGAAAGATCAGAAAAAGTAGCTTATTTAGCTAATATTGCAAAACAATTGGCAAAAGATGAATTAGGTTTTGAATTAACTGAAAAGGCTACAGGTGGAGGTAGTGATGGTAACTTTACTGCTCCGATTGCTCCTACTTTAGATGGCTTAGGTGCCGTAGGGGATGGAGCACACGCAGAGCATGAACATTTGTATGTATCAGAAATGCCAAAGCGAAGTGCTCTCGTTGCTCTATTAATAAACCATTTTTTAAAGGAGGAGAAGTAATGGCAGTAGCAACAGATCATATAGTAAATAAAGTCGACAAAAAACGTTTAATGGAGTATACAGAAAATATTTCTAAGGAAGTACGATTATCTGGAACGGAAGAAGAACTGCGTGCCTTTCACTACGTACAAGAAAAGCTGACAAGTTATGGATTGGAAACGGAATTGTTTTTTACTGACGCTTATATTAGTTTACCCGGTGACTCATCATTAATGATAAATGGAGAAAGCTATGAAAGTATTACTCATTCAATGGCAGTTCCCACTAATGATGAGGGAGTTACCGCAGAGGTTGTATATGCCGGATCAATGACAGACGCTAAATTTGGAGATTTAACGGGAAAAATTGCATTAATAGATGGCTTAGCCATTCCTGGAGCAGTGCAAAAGGCAGAGAAAGCTGGTGCAATCGCTGCACTCTTCATAAATGCAAAATATACACATGAAATGATTGTATCACCTGTTTGGGGTAATCCGACACCAGATACAAAAGAATTACTACCGAATATTCCAGTATTGTCTGTTAATTATGATGACGGTCAACAAATTAAGCAGCAGGTGAGTGAAAATTCGACTAAGGCCTTTTTAAAGACGACAGTTGATACTGGCTGGAGAAAGATACCTACTTTAATTGCAGATATTAAAGGAAGAGTAGAACCAGAAAAATTTGTCCTATATAGTGGACATATTGATTCATGGCATTATGGGGTTATGGATAATGGGACTGCGAATGCAACAATGGTTGAGGTAGCGCGCATTCTATCTGAACATCAAAATGATCTTCATAGATCGGTACGTTTCGCGTTTTGGTCAGGACATTCCCACGGGCGATATGCTGGATCTGCTTCTTATTGTGATGACAATTGGGAAGACCTACACGAAAACTGTGTATTACATGTAAACATCGATTCTGTAGGGGCGAAAAATGCCTCTATCATATCAGAAGGAAATAGCATGGCTGAAATGGTTGATTTAGCTAAGGAAGTAATAGAGTCACAAACAGGAGAGTGCTTTGAAGGTTCACGATACGGTAGAGCTGGGGACCAATCTTTTTGGGGAACGGGTACCCCTTCACTGTTCATGGGGTTATCAGAACAACCGAAATCCAATGACCCTGCCTCAGAAGCCTTTAGTCAATTATTTGGCGCTGGTCGTGGGGGAGGATTTGGTTGGTGGTGGCATACAACCGAAGATACACTAGATAAAATCGATCCAAATAATTTAGAACGTGATTGTAAAATATACGTAGAAGTTCTATACAAAGCACTAACAGAGCGCATTCTACCTATAAACCAGGTAGAAGGGGTTAGGGAAATCAAAGAAGTAGTTTTACAGTATTCAGAGAAGTATGGAGATAAGTTTGATTTATCTCTTACAGTCGCTAGATTACAGGAGTTGGAACACTTAACAGCCAAATTCCATGATGTTATTAAAAATGTAAAGAATAGTTCAGATGAACAACTCGCTAATGAAACGATACTGGAGTTATCAAGGTTACTTGTACCATTAAACTATGTATCAGGCGATTTGTTCGATCATGATCCAGCCATGAAGCAATCACCTGTTCCATCTTTAAATAAAATCACGACTCTAGAAGATATAGAGCTAAATAGTGATTTGTATTTTGAAACGATAACCCATTTGAAACGCCGAGTGAATCGCATAAACTATTCACTAAAACAAGCAATTAAAACAGTTGAAAATACATTAATATCTATTCAAAAATCATAAATTGGAGTGTGTTTTATGCCAAGTATGTTTGATCAAATCCAAATAGGAAAATTAACGGTACCTAACCGTGTTGCATTATCTCCTATGTGCCAGTACCAAGCCGAGAATAAAAGAGGAATTCCGGAAAATTGGCACTTTGTCCATTTAGTTTCCCGAGCAATAGGCGGGACAGGACTTATTTTTACAGAAATGACAAATGTAGAACCAAGAGGTAGAATTACCGAACAATGCTTAGGGATATATAATGATGAGCAAGTGACAAAGTTTCGTGAAATTGTAAATGAAGTCCATCGTTATGGCTCAAAAATCGGTCTTCAATTAGCTCATGCAGGGCGTAAATCCGTAATTAAAGATGGAGATATTGTAGGTCCTTCAGCTATTCCGTTTTCCGAGGAGAGTCCTGTACCTCGAGAACTAACGGTAGAAGAAATCAGAGGTATTGTTAAACAGTTTGCAGATGGTGCGAAGCGAGCAGTGGATGCAGGTTTTGATACGATAGAATTACACGGTGCTCACGGTTATCTGCTGCACCAGTTTATGTCACCGGCAAGTAATAAACGAAGTGATGAATATGGGGATTATACTAAGTTTCCATTAGAAGTGATACGTGCAGTGAAAAAGGTCATCCCTGAAGATATGCCTTTAATTTTACGAGTATCTGCCGTTGAATTCTCGGACGGTGGTTATACGTTTGAACAAATGTTAGATTATTGCCGGAAATTCAAGGATGCTGGTATTGATGCATTTGATGTCAGTACAGGAGGAGATTGTCCGACCCGCCCTGAAGTATACCCAGCCTATCAAACGAGTTATGCGGAAGTTTATAAGAAAGAATTAAATGTTCCTGTTATTTCAGTAGGGAAATTAGAAGACCCGAATGTAGCGGAAGCGGTCATTCGTAATGGTCAGGCAGATATGATTTGTATAGGGAAAGGTATGTTAAGAAATCCTTACTGGGTAAAAGAAGCGGCAACAGAATTAGGCGTAGATTTAGAGTTACCTGGTGTATATAATGTCGCATATTAATTTGGGAGGGGCAATCCCTTCCTTTTTATGATCGGTTAGGAGGAAACAGTATGAAATTTACTATTATCGGAGCGGGTGCAATAGGTGGTGTGATTGGTTCTTACCTTGTTAAAGGAGGTGAGGATGTTACATTTGTAGATATTGACAAAGATCACGTGGAAAAAATGAATACTGATGGGTTAACAATTGAGAGTAAAGACAACGTTTTTACTGTTCCAGTAAAAGCTTTAACATTAGAAGAATTGGTTAAACGAGAAGTGAAATTAGACGTTGTTTTCCTTTGTGTTAAAGCATTACACACAAAAGATGCTGTCAACCAATTTCAACATTTACTAAATGAACATTCTATTGTAGTGTCCTTCCAAAATGGTTTATGTGAGCAAGATATAGCTGCAATCATCGGTGAAGAACGAACAGTGGGCTGTTTCGTAAACTTATTTGCGGATTACATAAGACCAGGATACATCCATTATGGTGGGGTAGGAGCAGTATATATAGGAGAATTGAACAAAGACATAACTCCTAGAGTAGAAGAAATTGTGAATCGTTTAAAGGTATGGGGAGATGCAAAAGCAACAGATAATATAGAAGGTTATTTATGGGGAAAACTAGCATATGGGGCAATATTAACAGCTACAGCTTTAACAAATGAAAAAATTGCGGACATATTGGATTCTCATCAATACCGAGATATGCTTATTGAATTGGCGAGAGAAGTGTTAGAAGTTGCCCATTTAGAAGGAATTAAGCCAGAGGGATTTGATAATTGGGAACCAGGGTTATTATACCCTAAAGAAACAGCTAAACTAGATGACATCAATCGTCAATTTGATACTCTTGTTTCACATTTGCGAAATTATACTAAAACTAGGACAGGGATATGGCGTGATTTAGCCGTTAGAAAACGTAAAACAGAGGTTCCGTATCATTTAGAGCCAATTATTGCTAAAGGCCATAAGAAGCATGTACGAATGGGTTTAACGGAGACAACATTACGAATGATTAAAGATATAGAAGATGGAAAGCGAGATTTATCAATAGAAAACTTAGATTTGCTTAATGGTGTTTATCTCGAAAAGAAGAATGTTTATTCATAGAATATAAAAAACAGCCGTAACGAAATGTTACGGCTGTTCCTTATTTTAAGGAATTAAAGCTGATAAAACACTTACTCTTGATACAATCCCTAATAATCTACCATCTTCATTTACAACTGTAATTGGGTATTTTGATTCTGTTGCATCGGCAATTAAATCTTGAACGTATGTTTCAGGTTCTGTTGTAATGTAATTTTTGTCTAATAATTCTTCCATCTTTTTCTTCTCATTTAAACCTTCAATTGCCTTATCAATCGTAAGGAGTCCTTTTAAGTTTCTATTCTTATCAACGACGAACACACTAGAAATGTTGTTATCTTTCATTTCTTTAATCGCTGATTTAATTCCTTCTTTAATAGAAACAAGGGCCGTTGGTTGTGTCATAACGTTTTGTGCTTGCAATACTTTAGAACGATCAATATCTTGAACGAAATCACTAATATATTCGCTATTCGGGTTTTCAATGATCTCTTCTGGTGTTCCAATTTGTTCAACTTGCCCGTCTTTCATTACTGCAACACGGTCACCTATGCGAAAGGCTTCGTTAATATCATGGGTAATAAAAATAATTGTTTTTTGTAACTTTTCCTGAAGTTCCATAAGTTCAAGCTGCATATCCCGACGAATAAGCGGGTCTAAGGCACTGAACGGTTCATCCATTAGTAAAATATCAGGGTCATTTGCAAGTGCTCTTGCTAAACCTACACGTTGTTGCATTCCACCACTTAGCTCATTTGGAAACTTATGTTCCCATCCGGCTAACCCTGCATTTGCAAGTGCGGTTTTCGCTTTTTCATAGCGTTCTTCTTTTGAAACATTTTTAATTTCTAATCCATATTCAACATTGGAAATAACATCGCGGTGATTAAATAAGCCAAAGTGTTGGAATACCATTGAAATTTTGTTTTGACGAAACTCACGAAGTTCTTTTTTCTGATAATCCACAATGTTATCCCCGTCAACTTTGATTTCACCGTGGGTTGGCTTGTTTAATAAGTTTAAACAACGAATTAATGTTGACTTACCACTACCAGACAGTCCCATGATAACAAACATTTCTCCTTGTTTTACTGAGAAGGAAACGTTGTTAATACCGACAGTATGCCCGGTCTCTTTTAATATTTCGTCTTTTGTTTTACCGTTTTGCAGCTTTTTTAAAACAGTATTTGGTCGACTTCCGAAAATTTTCGTTAAGTTGTTCACTTGTACTTTATCCATATTCTACCTTCCTCTTAAGGATTATTTTGATACGTTTGATTTATTCGCAATACCTTGTGTAATACGGTCAATAATAATAGCTAGAAATACGATTCCTAGACCTGCTTCAAATCCTCGTGCGATGTCAATTCGGTTGATGGCAACAAGTACTTCCATTCCTAAACCATCTGCACCGATCATTGAAGCAATAACAACCATTGCCAGTGCCATCATTGTCGTTTGGTTAATTCCTGTCATAATGGTAGGAAGTGCTTGAGGAAGCTGTACTTTTTTCAACGTTTGCCATGAGCTAGCTCCAAATGAGTTCGAAGCTTCAACCATTTCTTTTGATACATTTTGAATGGCTAAGCTTGTTAAGCGTATTACAGGTGGGACTGCATATATAATCGTCGCAAATACCGCTGGTACTTTACCCATTCCGAATAGTATTAGGGCGGGAATTAAATAAACGAAGGTCGGCATTGTTTGCATTAAATCAAGTATAGGTTTCATAATGTTCTCAAGAATACGACTATATGACATAAAAATACCAATTGGTATACCAATTATAAGTGAAATAACAACTGATCCAATGACAATGGCAAGTGTCATCATCATTAAATCCCAATAGCCGAATGTTCCAACGAGGAATAGTAAGAAGGAGAACGTGATTCCTCCTATTAAACTTGTATAGCGGTATCCTAGTAGAAAAACAACAATTATCACTGACCACCATGGAAACCATAGTAGTAAATCTTCTAAGTTGGTTAATGTCCAACGTAAGATGCTTGTCGTAGTATCAAAAAAGCCTGAAAAGTTTTCAACAAGCCAATCAACTAGCTGTGCTGCATACTTACCTAAATCAAACTGTAAATTTTCGGGAAATTCATTCATGTTAACCTGTTACCTCTTATAGTAACAGTTCCACCTCCATTTGGTTTTGTTGCAAAGAAATAGCCGCTTGGTACTAAGCGGCTATTCTTTCCTGATGCCTTACAGGTCAGATTTTACTTTTTCAGCAATATCTTCTGAAACCCACTCTGTCCAAACATCTTCATATTCCGCAAGGAACCATTCTGCAACTTCTTCTACTGTAGCATCATGTTCTTGCATGTAAGCTAGAGCGTTATTAGTAATCTCGGCACTAGTTTCATAGTTACTTAGGAATGCTGTAACCTCTGGCGCAGTTTCTTCTAGCTCGCTATTTACAGCCACTGTAAGTCTTTGTGATGGGAACGCAGTTTCATAGCCGTTTACCCAGTCCTCTTCGTTGTACGGTGTATCTTCCAAAAGTGTTAAATCATGTTTTCCAGCGATCCATGTAGGTTCCCAGTAGTAACCTACCCATGGTTCCCCTTTTTCAATTGCTGTTGTAAGTGATGTTGCTAGTGATGCAGCAGAACCAGGTTGGAAATAGTTAAATGTTTCGTCAAGTCCATATGATTCTACTTTTGTAGCCAACGCTGTATCAGCTGCCCAGCCAGGAATAGAACCGTAAATTCTACCTTTAGATGGATCCTCTTCGTCTTCGAATAGCTCCCAATATTTTGGTAGATCTTTAACAGACTTCAAGTCTGGAGCCATTGGTTCAATTCCTCTTTCAGGATCTCCTTCAATAACATAGGTTGGTACATATAGCCCTTCAGCTGTATCATCATAGTTTACAGATACTTCTTTTAAATCTCCGCTGTCTTTAAAATCGTTATATTGTTCTAGAAAGTTACCAGTCCATATTTCCATGTATACATCAATATCACCTTTTGCTGTACCAGTTAGCAGTACAATCTCAGATCCAGGCATTGTGTCTGTTTCATATTCAAATCCCTTTTCTACAATTGCACTTGCGATTGCATTGTGTACGCGGATACTATCCCAATCACCTTCACCGAAAGTGATCGTTTCTTTTGTTTTGCCTGAAGCGTCACTATCACTCCCACATGCGACTAATGCTAGTGTTAATGTTAGTAATATTGCCGTAAATAATAGAGTTTTTGTTTTTTTCAAAAACATGTAATACCTCCTGTTGTTTGTATGAATATATATTTTAGGCAATTGCCTAATTTAACATAGTTTAGGTCTTAGGAAAACAGTCGTATATCTTCCCGGATTTGAATCCTTCTACTAGTTGTTGTAACCATTCATAGTAGAGTTGGGATTCTTTAATTTGGTAATAGTATGTTGTTGCTTCTTCTTTAGTTGTTTCATCTATTTCTTCATTATCATTAAGGAGAGGTTCAAGTATTTCAAGAGCTTTATATGTAGCTTTTAAATTAACTACAACTTCTTTTTCCCACTTTTTACAAAAGAAATTGGAAAAGGATTTGAAAAAGTCCTTTTCAGCAACATACATATCTCTTCTTGTTCCTTTTTTCCATGTTTTTTGAACCATTTCATTTTCCTGAAGTTTCTTTACTGCAGAACTCATACTTGGCTTACTCATCCCGAGTTCATCTTTCATGTCATCTAATGATAACGGATTACCTTGGAAATACAATACACCGTAAAGTCGTCCGGCAGAAGAACTTACTCCATATAAATCCATCGTTTCTGAGATGGAACTAATGACTAATTCTTTTGCTTGTTCAATTTTTTGTTGTGCATCCTCTGTATTCAATTTCCAACCTCCTGTGTAAAATGTGTTAAATATATTCTTAACGTTATTTTCGTTTTTTGTTAATTGCACATTCATAACTATATCGTATTTTCAGTTTATGTCAAACCCGGGAAAGGAAAAATATTTCTTCAATTCCGTCAAATTTCGACTTTCTACCTTATTATTTAAAAAGAAAAATACATTTTTAAAAAATAACCATTACAATAAAAGGGGTTTACAAAAAAAATTGGCTTATGTTAGAGTTAAAAATGTTCAAAACGTTAAATTATTATTTAACAAACTTAATGATAGATGAAGATTAAACGGAGGGGCTACATATGATTAGTAAAAAAATGTTTATTAACGGTGAGTGGGTTGATTCGTTAACTAAAGAAACACGCCAAATTATTAATCCATTTAACCAAGAAGTGATTGCGAAAGTTCCTGAAGGTAATCGGGAAGATGCAAAGGTAGCAATTGAAGCTGCACGAAAAGCATTCGATCAAGGTGATTGGGCGAATACTCCTGCAAATGAACGTGGGAAAATTGTTTATAAAATTGCGCAGTTGATTGAAAGAGATAAAGCAGAGCTTGCAAAGCTTGAAACATTGGATACGGGAAAAACGTTGATAGAAAGTGAAGCAGATATGGATGATATTGCGGAAGTATTCCGTTATTTCGCTGGACTGGCAGATAAAGATGGAGGGGAAGTTATTGATTCTCCAATTCCTAATTCCGATAGTATAATTGTCCGTGAGCCAGTTGGAGTTTGTGGACAAATTACGCCCTGGAATTACCCTCTGCTACAGGCAGCTTGGAAAATCGCTCCTGCATTAGCAGCCGGAAATACCATTGTTATAAAACCAAGTGAAATCACACCATTAACTACAATTAAAGTTACGGAATTAATGGAAGAAGCTGGGGTACCAGCAGGTGTAGCAAACCTTGTATTAGGTACAGGTGCTACTGTTGGGGCTGAACTTTCTGAAAGTAACGATGTTGATTTAATCTCCTTTACTGGTGGAATTGAAACAGGTAAGAAAATTATGCAAGCAGCTAGTAACAATGTGAAAAACATTGCACTAGAACTTGGAGGGAAAAATCCAAATCTTGTATTTGCTGATGCAGATTTTGAAACGGCTGTAGACCAAGCTCTTAATGCTGTCTTCTTCCACGCTGGTCAAGTATGTTCTGCAGGAGCACGCTTGCTAGTTGAAGATTCTATTCATGATGAGTTCGTTGAAGCTCTAGTAGAACGAACCAAAAAGATTAAACTCGGAAATGGGCTTGACGCAAGTACACAATCTGGTCCATTAATTTCTGCTGAACACCGTGCAAAAGTAGAAAAATATGTAGAGTTAGGAAAAGAGGAAGGTGCGACCCTTGCCGTTGGCGGAAGCCGTCCAGAAGAGGACGAACTACAGAATGGTTTCTTCTATCTACCAACAATATTTACAAATTGTACTGCTGACATGCGTATTATACAGGAAGAAGTATTTGGTCCAGTATTAACGGTTGAACGTTTCCAATCAGAAGAAGAAGTTGTAAGCCTTGCTAACGACACAATCTATGGCCTTGCAGGTGCTGTTTGGACAACAGACGGATTGAAAGCAAAAAGGGTTGCGAGTCAATTACGTATGGGAACTGTTTGGATTAATGATTTCCATCCATATTTTGCACAAGCACCATGGGGTGGATATAAGCAGTCTGGTATTGGACGTGAACTTGGAAAACCAGGTTTAGAAGAATATACAGAAACAAAACATATTTTCACAAACTTAGATCCACAACCAGTTCACTGGTTTAAATAAATGTATAGAAATAAGATCTAGGTGAAGAAGTCTATCAGCTTATAACGACAGGACATGGTCCACACCTGGTAAAAGAAGTGATGAAAGACTGTTAACCAGCAGGTAACCCAAGAAAGATCTTATCAAAAGGTTATGAAGGATTAATTTATAAGCGTTTATATAACCTGACTCCGACAACTTTAGACTAATAGTTTAAAAGATAAATTGTAATCTATGTATTCCCCCCTTAAAATATATAGTTGAATATAAATAAAAAGCTTCGTAATCATTAGATTGCGAAGCTTTTTTATTTATAATAGGAAATATGGGTAAATGAAAAGGAGAATGATATAGAAATGATTCAAAATATTTATTGTATCGGCAGAAATTATGTCTTACATGCAAAAGAGTTGAACAATTCAGTACCAGCGAAGCCCCTCGTATTTTCTAAACCAACCCATTCATTAGCTGCAGCTGTCGGTGATCCTATTAAACTGCCTAAGGGTAAAGGAGAAATACATTACGAAACAGAACTCGTATTAAAAGTAGGACGAGCCTATGAAAAAGGGTTATCCGTTGATGAATTAATTGATGAAATGACAATAGGAATTGATTTTACTCTTCGGGATGTTCAAACAGTACTTAAACAACAAGGACATCCGTGGCTATTAGCAAAAGGATTCCCGAATGCTGCATTACTTGGAAGGTTCATTCCATTTCCCGGTTTGGCCAAATGTAAACAGCAATCATTTACTTTGCTTAAAAATCGGGAACAAGTTCAGAAAGGAAATATCCAAAACTTAATATTTGATTTACAGTACATTATTGATTATGTCGCTGAACACTTCGGGATTAGTAAAGGGGATATTATCTTTACGGGTACACCAGAGGGAGTCGGTCCTGTATATCATAAGGATTATTTGCAATTAATGTGGGGTGACACTGTCTTAGGTGAAAGCGAAATACATATATAAGTTTTATTAGGGAACATTTATAGGTGGTCAATCATACAAATGTAATGATTTAAGCTAAGAAAAAGGAGCTTGAAAAATCAAGCTCCTTTTTCGATGTTCAATTCTTTATCGACTGTTTTGGGTTTGAGGATTTAATCAATGTTTTACTCTAGTTCTGCTTGTAAAGCGTTGTATTTTTTTAGTTCGTTTCTTTTTTACCAAATAGGTGACGAGCATAATGGATAGTACTATTACAGCATAGAAGAAAAAGAATACTATAAACCCCCATAATCCAATCATTGCATCAGCAAATTCCATATTCCCTCTATTAGTGACAGCTTGTTGTATCTCTATAGCAAAGACGAAGACAACCATGACCGTAAATGTGTATATAAATGCCAAAATGGTAAGACTCCACTTCAGTTTATGAATAAGTTTAAAAGAAAAATAGACAAGGAAAAAAGTAATCATTCCAATAATTCCTACAATCCAAAAGTGTAATTGTTTATCTGTCATGGATACACCAAATATATCTAACAAAATGTCGTGAGTTACGTTTACTAATTCGGCTGTTAGTGTAATAACTTCTTTCATAATAATTCCTCCCATGTATAAAACAGTATACCATAAACCTTTCAACGTTTTGATATAAAAAAAGAGCAAAAACTAACCAGAAAATGTAAAACATAGTTAATGATAATCAATGATATGAATATATAATTATATATATTGGAGTTAAACGATAATCGATAAAATGGCAAAATGATTCCTTCGTTCTGAGTGTTTTAATGGTGGCCAAGCGCTCGACGGTGGGAAACAATTAATAGCAAAAAAAATTGCACAACGAGTGTCTAATATAATCACGCTTCGCTAGTGAAGGTAGAGTAAAAAGGAAGAAACGAAATGGATTTCACGGAAAAAGAAGTCACTGTCGTTAGTGATGTACAATTGAAAGGTACATGACTGTTCCTTCCACAGACGAGGAGAAGAAGCAACCAGCTATTTTAATTATTCCAGGCACAGGACCCAATGACCGAGATGGAAATCCCAAAAAGAAAAAGTATCATTTTAACTTGTATAAGGAACTGTCCCATTTCTTAACAGACAAAGGATTCGTTACACTACGTTATGACAAACGTGGTATTGGGGAAAGTGGAGGAGATCCAAATCGTGCAGGTCTGTGGGATTTCGTTCATGATGCAACGAGTGCAGTCCATTTCTTAAAGGAACATCCCAATGTAGTGATGCCAAAGTGATTGTCCTCGGTCACAGTGAAGGCACACTCATTGGTACGGCGGTTTGTGCCCGGGGACATGTTGCAGAATTAATTTTGTTGTACGGTGGAGGTGGAATGATGGGCCCAATGCTTACTTTCCAACGATCCCTTTTAGCAAACGAGTTAACAAATAAAAAAGGTTTTGAAGGATGGATTGCTAGAAAATTTAACATAGATAAAAAATAGAAAAAATGCCCAAAAACTGTATGATAAAGTGCAAAACACTAATAAGGACGTTGTAAAGTTGCAATGGTTCTTTCCTTTTCCTGCAAAATGGTTGAGAGAACATTTGGAATATGACTTGTATACGGATATGTCGAACATCACATGCCCTGTTCTAACTATGACGGGTACAAAAGATGCTCAAACAGACTATCGAACATTACAAAAGGTGAAAGAGCTTATACCTAATGTGGATATATATGAATTAGAAAATGTAAACCATATGTTAAAAGACCAGGAAGAACCGATTCAAATGAAAAAATTGTTAAAGTATTATTTACAAAATATTGATAAACCAATAAGTACGAAAGTGAAAAATATATTAGAAAAATGGTTGGCTTCTTTTAGTAAATAAGAAATAGGAGGTATATATATCCCTTGAACATCTTAAAATATATACTTTTTACATTATGTGTGTCAGCGCAGCTATTAGGGTTCGTTTATTTATTCATTAATGTTAAAATTGCAGTAACCCTAATATTGGCAAATGTTGTATTTTTCATCTTTCTTATAATGGTGTTTGTTAAGGAAAGAGTAGATGAAAAGAAGGAGGAAAACGATGATGATTATCGTGACTACTAACGAAATCCCAGGTAAAGACATGACAGAGGTAATAGGTTTTGTGAAAGGAAGTACAATTCAATCAAAGCATGTTGGAAAAGACATTATGGCAAGCTTAAAGACAATAGTTGGTGGAGAAATTAAGGAATATAATGATATGTTTGAAAAGGCCAGACAGTTGGCGATAGGGAGAATGGTAAAAAATGCGGAAGATCTCGGTGCCAATGCAATCGTTGGTATGCGTTTGCAAACTTCAGCTATAATGTCAGGAGCATCGGAGATTGTTGCATATGGAACAGCTGTAAAAGTTAAATAATATGAATCCACTAAGTGAATTTGCCTGATTTGCTTTTACAATCGTAAGGGAGCGATCACATGTACAAAGGTATTCATCACGTCTCGTTAGTTGCCAAAGATATAGACTCGATGAGACATTTTTATAGTGAAGTTTTAGGATTTAAAGAAAATCATGACCGACCAGATTTTCCATTCCCTGGTCTATGGTACGATGTAGGGAATACTCAGATACATATTATTGTTCATGCTGGTAAAACAGATAGAGAAACTCGAGAAATTGATAGTCGTGACGGTCATGTAGCGATTCGTGTAGAGAATATGGAAGAGTTGATACGTCGATTAGATCAATACCAAATTGTATATGCTAATAAACCGGATAATCAAACAGAATGGCACCAACTTTTTGTTAATGATCCAAATGGAAATATTATTGAGTTTAATTGTGACAGAAACTAAACCAAAAACTTTATATGGACACACTTGTTAAACAGGTGATGAAAGTGCAGTTTTTTTCCTATATTCACTCTACACATGTATTCCATCTGGGATCTTTATTTTATCCCTTAGCTTGGATTTAGAACTGTAGGAATGAAAGGAAGAGATTACTTTACCATCGTGAATGATTTTGCATTGTAATACTTTCTCATGTCGGCCACCTTTTGTTTCTAAATATAACTTATAGTCATCCACCACTAACCAACAGTCATGAAAAACTAATGATAGGTATTCACTGCGGGTTATTTTCGTTTCTGGGTGTAGTAAAATTAAGGTTGCTAAATCACTTACGGTAACTTTATTGCTTTTTAATTGTTCGAATTTATTCTTCAAATTATCTGATAACTTGTGGGATGCTGACCTCGCCCTTGACAGCATTTGTTCTAGTACGTGTTTCATCGAATTCCTCCTTGCAAGTTATGTGCTTATCTTACCCAAACGACTCTTATACATTCCTAACCTGTTTTAAACTTTCTATAAGTAAACATTCATTCGTTATATCATGGAAAGAGACCCTTCTAAAAGTACTATAAAAAAAGAATTCTTTTTTTGGAAGAGAATCATATTAACTACTTCGATGAAAAAAATGAAATACTAAGGATTGTCGGAACATGGCAAAGGAGCAAGACGAGGATGCCATGGATATATTAATGAGGTTTCATCAGGAATTCAAAAGGGTAACTTTAATTAAGTTTCTCTCTTTTTATTACACCATCGTTAATTCAGGAAAGCAGGATATATAACTAGTCCTATTTACCTAAAAGTGGAAGTTAATGTACCGACAAATTTCTCAATTCTATCTTGTCACCTTTCCACTTATGGTATAAAATTAGGAAAACTATACGAAACCTTTCCGAAACGGCAAACTTATCGAAAGGTAAGGACGCAAAGCTACGGGTCTAAGGATGAATAGTCTATGACCGCCGGGCCTCCGAAGAAGGGGATAATGCTGATTGCATTCATCACCCATCTTTAGAATGGGTGTTTTTTTATATCAAAAGTTCAGTTTTATAGTGAAGGAGCGCGGTAAAATGGCTCAAACCATTGTCTCTAAAGGTAAAGATGTTGATGACGCTATAATGAAGGGGTTACATATATTAAGCGTGTCCAAAAATGAAGTTGATATAGAAGTGGTTCAATATGAAAAAAAGGGTTTATTTCGTTCTAGAGAAGCCATTGTTCGCCTTACAAGACAAGAACTGCAAGCCACAACAGAAGCAGATGACACGATTAAGCAACCTTATCAAACAGCGATGCATGAACCGAGTTATGCTTCGTCACGAGAAAATAAACATTCCGAAAAAGCCAGTGATTGGGAAGGAAAAGCTTGGGTGCAAAATCGTCAATTATATGCTCAAGAATCGGAAACTCAAATTCCAACGGTTACTGTTGAGAAAGGCGTTACATTACTAAAAAATTATAAGCCGGTTAAGGGAACAACAGTAATAAAGCGTACCGACCATCTGCAGCTAGAAGCTGAGAGTGAAACAATTGGGACGAAATGGGATATAACAGTTGACAACCTGAAAATGAACACTATTTTAAACATCGTCCCAGGCTATAAAATTGATAGAGAGATTGTTGATCATGAACCGGCTCCAAATGTCCATATCCAAGTAAAAGAGACAAAAACGTTGATTAACGACTTAACATATGAAAACGTTGTAGAACGGTTACATGAACTTGGTATAACTAGCGGAATTAATGCTGAACAAATTCAGGAAGCATTAGTGACAACAGAACCGGGTCGATTTACAGTCGCTACAGGTAAGGAGCCTACACCAGGTAATGATGGGTGGATTGAATGGTTGGTGCAGCTTAAGGAAATGGAAGACTTAAAGGAGATGGAGGACGGAACTGTCGATTTTCGTGACTTTAAAACTTACCCTTCTGTACAAAAAGGCCAAATAATAGGTAGAATTCATCCACCAAGTGAAGGTGTTCCAGGGCAAAATGTATTTGGTGAGTCCATCCCCCCAAAACAATCGAAGCCAATCATATTTAGAGCCGGTCAGGGTATTGTTTTGATGGACGATGAGGAGCGAATTGTAGCCACCGAACACGGTCGACCTCATTTAGTTAAGCAGGGAAGACGTCAAAAAATATCCATATTACCTAAGCTCGTTCATCGTGGTGATGTAAATTTATCCAGCGGTAACATTCGTTTTATTGGAGATGTAGAAATTCGTGGTGAAATTCATGAAGAAATGACGGTAGATGCAGAGGGAGATGTCTTCCTCTTTGGTAATGTAAATGGAGCAACTGTGAATGCAGGTTATCGAATTATCGGTCAACGAAACATCTTGAATAGTAATATTTCCGCAGGGAAAAGTTCGATGTTAATGTCAGAAGTCAATCAAATTCTTGCCGTGTTAAATGACCAATTAAAACAAATTATTCAGGCAGTTAATCAGTTAACGAAAACGGCTGCATTCAAAACAACTGATTTTGAAAAGCGGGGAATACGTCCTTTATTGTTACTTTTAGTCGAAAAAAAGTTCAAAACATTTCCATCTATTGTTAAAAAATATGTTACAGTAGTAAATAAAGGAAAAAATAGGTTGGAAGATATTTGGTTAGATCATAGTAAAGCGATAGAAACTCTTTTTTCACTAGATGTGCAAAATGAATATAAAAGTACAACGAAATTAGCTGAATTGTCACAATGGACAGAGGAGTTATTTGAATTAAGTGAAATTCCATTAGAACCAAACTCATCCATCACGGTCCCATATGCAATAAACAGTACAATTTACTGTAGTGGTGATGTAAACATAACAGGACAAGGAAGTTTCCAAACGACTATTCGTTGTGGTGGAAAGTTGACGGTCGATGGAGTAGTTCGTGGCGGGCTAATCTATGCTTTACAAGGTGTTTCGTTAAGTGAAGTAGGCGTAAAAAACGGTGTGAAAACAACGATTATGGTGCCCAAAAATCAAACAATTAACATGAGGAAAGTTCATGATGGAACAACGATTGTTATTGGGACAAAGACGTACACATTTCTTGAAGAAAAAACAAATGTGATTGCCAGACTAACCGAAGAAGAAACCATCATCATTAACTAACGGGGGAGATTGCAGTGTTTGATTATGTTATCCATAAAGAAAATAACAACATAATTGCAGAAATGTTTGGGGATTTAGATATCGATTCAACAGAAGAGGTAGAAGGTCCCTTTTTATCCTCATTATTAGAGGGGAAAAATGTAAAACTAGATTTTCAATATGTTAAGTTTGTAGATTCAACTGGCATAGGATTACTAATGAAAACTGTCCAAAAATTACAAAGTAAAGATATTGAAGTGGTGATTGCAAACGTGAACGAAGACATACAGGCTGTCTTTGATATATTGCAATTGACGGAGATATTAGGAAAAGATATATTTGTATAATCGGTAAAAGTATAGAAGGAAGGTTTAGTATAGATGATTTATGAATATATATTTCTTGCATTCATAATAGCACTATTTAAAAAAGGGTCCATAACAAAATTTCTAGAAACAAATTTAACGCACCAGCCAATCATTTTATTATCTGTTTTTATACAAATTGGAACAATGATGCTTTATAACCGCGTTACGTTTATTGAACAAACGTTCTCGTTTTGGATTATCGGATCATATCTTATTTTAATATATGCTGTATGGAAGAACTTCCATTTACCAGGATTTAAAATTTTCTTTACAGGTTTGATCTTGAATTTTTTAGCGATTGTGACAAATGGTGGAAGGATGCCGGTTTCCATTGAAGCGATTGAAACGATTGGACTTGGTGACCGTATACAAGAGTTGGGAGAGGGATACCGCAAGCATCAATTTTTAACGGAAAATACGAATCTATCATTTTTGACAGATGTGATTCCAATTGTACAGCCATTTGTATATTGGCAGATGGTCGCCAGTGTAGGTGATCTTCTTGTAACTGCTGGTTTATGTTGGTTTATATATAAAAGAGTGACTAAAGACCCAATTCAAAATCATTCATAAAATGTTATCATAGAATTGGGGGTACAGAGACTTATGTTATTGTAAGAATTTTTGAAAAAGGCAAACCTATTGAAAAATGGGGGCGCAAAACTAAGGGCCTAAAGTCACGTGACTATGGTAGCCTAGTTACCAAAAACTGAGGTGGTGATACCTATGAAAAGAAAAGCTTTCTTTTTGCTAACTGTAATTGCTATGGGTCTTTCTGCAGTAGCTAAGTACCCTTGGTACCCATAAGTCTCACTTAATTAATTAAATGTGATTATACTTATGTCTCTGTGCCCCCAATTGTGTAATAAACAAAAGGATCGATGCTAAATGCCACTAAAACTAAAATCTTATATATATTCAGTAATATTATTGGGATTAGTCCTACTTTTATACAGTGGAATCAATTTTGACTTCACTTACATATTACCCGTTTTAATTTTTGGTGTTGTGGCTGGTTTCCTTGAGAAATATATGGTGGAGCTTCCCGATGGTAAATTCTTCTCCGGTACTTTAGCAATCTCCATGATTGCAGTAGTCTTCTTAGGTGTTTATGAAGCGGTATTTGTTGAATTAATTGCTTTTCTCATTGGGCTCTACTTTATTAAAATTGATATTATAAAATCTTTATATAATGTTGCACAATATATTATCTGTATTTTTGTAGCTGGTTTTATTTATACGGCTCTCCCTACTTCCGAAAATATGTTTACGTTAACAGATATACCTTATATGATGATTGCTATTGCAACATACATTTTATGTAATCAAGTGTTGTTATCCGTTGTTTTATCAACACTTCATCAAAAACCATATATTCATGTTATGGCTGAACTCCTACAGTATGCCTTTTTGAATTACTTAGTCACAATTGCTCTTACGATTCTCTTGGGAACAACATATCATTTTGGGAATGATATATTAGCATTTATAGTTACAATTTTTGTAGTTTTGTTCTTTTTATCATTACGTTATGCTTTTAATCTATTTATTAAACTGCGCAAAACATATTTAACTTCTATTGAAACCCTTACGAATATGAAAGAGAAACAATTGTCACTCCAACCAGGTCATTCAACTAGAGTTGGGCGAATCGCGCGGCAATTTGCAGAAGAACTAAATCTATCGCAAGATGAGATTGATCAAATACATTATGCTGCTCTTTTTCATGATATAGGGAAACAACATATTAAACAGGAGATATTCATCAAAAAGGGCCCCCTTACAATTGAAGAGGAAAATGAATATCGCAAACATGTGGATTTTGGTGCGGAAATTGTACAGAAAATCTCAGGAATGGATAATGCAGCAATCCATATCATGCAACACCATGAACAATGGGATGGTAAAGGCTATCCTAAAGGCCTGAAAGGAACTGAAATATCATTAGGTGCTAGAATAATAGCATTAGCCAATTTATATGATCGGTATATGTATGATGATAAAGTGAAAAATCCGAAAGAAGAATTTAAAAAATTAAAAGGTAAAGAACTTGATCCTAATCTAGTGGATAAAGCTTTGGAGTTGTTGGAATTTTCCAGAGGATCTGTTTTATTACCATCAGAAAATGAATTTAAGGATACAATCATAGAAGAGATGGTTATAAGTAAAACCCGTGAAAAGTTATATCAATCTAGCTTATTAAATAATTTCGGTGCTAAATTAATTGCAACGTATGATGGAACGTTTAGGGACGAAGATGGAAAAGAAATTAGTATACCAGCACAAAATTCAATATTAAAACTAGTAACAAATGCGATCAAAACAAAGCGACGAATTCGAGACTTTGTAGAAGGCTCAGGAAACATATATGATGTCTACTGTGTCCCAACTGGTCAAAGTTGTCATATTATCTTATTTGATGTGACATATGTATTAGAATATGAAAATAAACAAGAGAAAAGAGTTCACAGTTTATACCGTGAAGTGATATATTCTGTTACCTCAGGTAAACTATTACTATTGCAAGAACATGAACTAGAGACGATAAATAATGAAAATGTTATAATGGAACAAATCATTGAAGATACAAAAGATATTGTTACTTGTCGTCAACAACTTGACGTCTTACTTGATGATTACAATTTAGATAAAAAACGTAAATTTCAATTGCTACTATGTACATCAGAGGCAGCAACAAATGTTTTAAAACATGCGATGTCTGGTAAAATGGAAGTTTCGATTGTTGATAATAAAATTAGAATTATGGTAAAGGACGAAGGAAGCGGTATAAACATAGCTGATTTACCAAAATCGACATTATTATCTGGATACTCTAGTAAAGTGTCGCTTGGACATGGATTTACATTAATATTAAAATATATGGACCAAGTTATGCTCCATACGAACTCAAAAGGAACTACATTGATAATGGATGTACATCTGGATGAACCTGCATCCATCGAACAAATTGGACAATAAGGGGTTATATTATGTCTTTTAGTATCGAGGTTGAAAAAAAAGAAAAAGAGGTTCGCCTATACTTAATGGGTGAGTTAGACATCACAACTATTGCCGAGTTTAATGACAGTTTGAAGCAAATAGAAGACTGTGAAAAAGTTGTTATCGACTTTTCAAAAATTACGTTTATGGACTCAACCGGCATTGGATCCATAATGGAAGTCATTTACCTATCGCAATCAGAGGGCTTTTCGTTACTATTTGAAAACTTAAACGAAGAATTACAAGAAGTATTTGAAACGGTTGGTTTGTTTCAACTCCTGAAAGTCGTTCAAGGGGAGAATGGGGCATGATCAATAATCAAAATGGCTCCTTGTGGGATGAAGCAACGTTACAACGCGAAATAAAAAATGCCCAAGATATACAACAAAGATTGCTCAATGCGAACGCACCAACAATTGACGGTGCAACCCTTATAGGTACTTCCATCCCTGCACGTCTAATTGGTGGGGATTATTATGACTTCTATCGTTTAAAGAATGGAAAAGTACGGATTATTATTGGTGATGTAATGGGGAAAGGAATTCCTGCTGCTATGTTAATGATATTAACTAGAGGAGCCTTTCGAAGTGCATGCGAAAGCACTGACAGCCCTAGTGAAACATTAGAAGCAATGAATGATGCGTTATATTCTGATTTAAGAACATTACACTCTTTTGTTACTGTTTTTTGTGCAGATTGGGATCCAACAACTAACACACTCTCTTATGCAAATGCAGGACATAATTTACCCTTATGGATACACAATGATTTTATAAGGGACTTGCCTCGGTGTTCAGGTATTATGTTAGGTGGATTGCCAAATCAACAATATAAAGAAGAGGAATTACAATTAGGAAAAAAAGACACTGTATTCTTTTATACCGATGGTATCGTTGAGGCCATGGACAAAGAGGGAAATCAGTTTAAGCGTATGCGACTCATTGATACACTTGATGAAGTGAAAAATCATGATGCATCTCAGATTAAAGATACCGTTTTAGATGAAATCGAATCGTTTACACAAGGTATCACTCAAAAAGATGATATAACTTTGATTGTTTTTAAAGTCCAGAAAGAAGACTAAACATAAAGTAAGAAAAACGAGCTTTTGTTATAAGCTCGTTTTTCTTATGGGCTTTTAAATATCTGAGATTGAAAACCTTGAACATTTTTTCTTATGGTTAAGTTAGTTGATTAGCTGACCAATCGGTATAAGAACCACTACCATTACATCCATAACAATCATAAGGTGGGGAATAAAAGGTTTCAGTTTGGACCAGCATATGAAATCCTTTGCCACGACAATCTGGACAAAGCCCTTGTTCTTCATACTGGGATAATCTTTTTTCCTTTCTTTCCTGATTCCATGCAGATAATGATTGCATAAATCCCATCAAATCACCTCGGAAAAGCTTTTCCATATTTTGCGTCAAAGGTCATAAAAACATACATATTGTTATGGGCCTTGCTGAATATGCCATGTGAGCGTGAAGTCATACTCAACACTGCGATCTGTTTCTGGAACTTGAATACGTAATGAATCATTAGGAAATTGAACGGTAGTAATTCCCATTCCCTCATCCCTCTTAGCTGTAAGCAACGTTACAGGCTGGCCATCGTTCAGTGGAATAAAATTCGACTGGAATAGCTGTGGTAATGTACTTCCATTAGATGTTACCATTACTTGTTCATTGGATAATTCTATTTTCGCTTTATCTTTGGGTATAGTTTCATATGTACCATCATCAAAGTGGACCGTAACTGGACTGCTCTCTACTTGTAAGTGCCATCCTTTCCCGCTCCCTGTAGCATCAGTAATCAGTATTTCCCCGAAATTGGCGTATATATAGGACTGGTTATCATGTGTAGAAAAGTTATTGGGTGAGGAGATAACCTCAACATCTAAATTGCCTGGCAGAATTTGCACTTTGGTTTGATCAGAAGTTTCCGTATTGACCATTATAGAGGGACCAAAGCTACAAATTACGATAACAACAGGAATAAGTAAAATATAAAATCGTTTTTTCATAATGTTTACACCTCGTATGCTTATTTATTAATATATCGACCTATACAAAAAAAACTATATGGATAGAGGGGAGTTATAAACAAGCAATAGTTGGAAAAATACCAAAAATGCTAAAGGGGTAATAATTTAGACAAACGTAACAAACGGATATATATAGAGTCCAAAATACATTGTAGATAAAAGTAGGTGAATTTTTTGATATACTACGCGAAAAAAAGTCAGGTCAGTTATGGTGAAGTTATCGGTATCATTATGATTGATACTTATGCCCCGTTTATTCCCGGTGATGTCGGAAATGCCTATACGTTTTCATTTCCTGTAAGATATGAAGTTGTAAAAGGATTAACAGTTTCTAAAATTGTTAATTTAGACGAAGCTTATTACAAACCTATATTGGAGGCAGGTAAAAACCTTGTAAAGAATGGGGCTAAAGCGATTACTGCTGATTGTGGTTATATGGCAATGTTTCAAAAACGATTGATGAAGGACTTAGGTGTACCTGTTTTTTTAACGAGTTTACTGCAACTACACTTTTTGAAACATTTGATTAGTGATGAAGAAAAGATCGGCATCATTTGTGCAAACTCAAAAACGTTAGATGACAAATTATTAAATAGTATTAATATAGATTCATCATCTTTTCCAATTGTTATAAAGGGTTTAGAAAACAACAAGCACTTTTATGACTTTGCGATTCAAGAAACAGGTGAGTTACATTTTGAGCAGGTAAAAGAAGAAGTCGTTCATACTGCATTGGAGTTACAAAACGAGAACCCATCCATGAAAATTCTTTTGTTGGAATGTAGTTTATTACCACCTTACGCAAAGGCAGTTCAGGAAGAAACTGGATTACCGGTATTCGATTATACAACGATGATCAACTACGTATATAACTCATTATACCGGACGGAATTTACGAAAGGTATTCTTTAGTTATCGTTTGCTATATTGAATTCGCAAAAATCCTAGTATAAAAAATATTGAAATTTAGATAAGGTAAAGCAACATACGAAACATACGGTCCAAACCAAATTGAGATGGCTTAAAACAGGTGCTTCAAAGTATCCGTTTTTTATCGTCAATTAACTTTATATTTTGCTTGTAACATACACAATTCGTTCAGCATACTTTATCTCACCACGGTATTTGTAAGGGAGTGGTGGGGTTGAGCGTAATCAATACCGACGAAATGTTACTCCAATCTTTTGATGATCCAATAGACATTTGTGAAAAATTAGAAGACTATTTTGATGGTAAGACGGCTCACGACATATATCAATATTTAAAATTGCATGGTATGTATATCCCTTATCGAAACGGTATCGAAACTGTTAAGGCATTGCAAAAAAAGCAAGTATGGCAAATTGTTTCGGATGAGGAGAAAAAGTTACGTAAGATTTGGCGAGGACCAAATATTCCTATATTTATTTTTCTTGCAGACGGAAACAATCGCAAAATAAGGAAAGAGTTTAACGGCAAATCAGGGATAGCGTTTAAAGATAAATTATTTTTATTTTTATCAAAAACAAATACAGAAACAGAAATTAAAGCTCTCCTTACACACGAATATCATCACGTTTGTCGGGTTTCGGCCTATGCAAAGAAGGAAAAGGATTACGTTCTATTAGATTCAATTATTATGGAAGGCTTGGCAGAACAGGCTGTTTATGAAAGGTATGGAAAAAAGTATATGGCGTCATGGACTACGTATTATACGGAGAATGAGTTAAGTGAAATGTGGAGGAAATTGGTCCGTCCTAATTGTCAGTTGCCGACATTACATCCGAAACATAACACTCTCTTGTATGGACTTCAATTTTATCCAAACATGTTAGGGTATTGTGTTGGTTATTACTTAGTAAAGAAATACCAAGAGGAGAGAAAGTTAACGAGCAAACAGTTACTTACAATTAACGCAGATGAATTTGCAAAAAAACTGAAATCGTAAAAAAGTATATGGTCCCACCGATATCGAACTTGTCTTTCGGATAAAAGTAAAAAGTTAATAAAACTGTACCTTCCTAAAAGATAAAGAAAACAGGCTACCAAATTCATGGAGTAGCCTGCTTTTTTATGTAGGAAACCTTCTACTTGGAGCAAGGTTTCTGTTAAGGTTTAAGAACGACTTTAATACAGTCTTCTGTCTTTGTATCAAAAATCTCGTACCCATACTTCGCTTCATCCAATGATAATGTGTGTGTAATGATATCGCTTAAGTCCACTTTACCTGAAGCTACCAGGTCATGTAGAAAAGGGATATAATGAATGACAGGGGCCTGTCCAGTTCGAATATTGACATTCCGTTGAAATATATCACCAAGTGGAAAAGCATTATAACGAGATGCATACACACCGGTTACTTGAATATTACCGCCTTTTCGAACAGCTTGACTAGCCATTACTAACGCACTCATAGATCCGCCATGGAGCTTTAGTCCTGTAGCTAAAAATTCTAAATCAGTCATTTTACCGTCCATTCCAACACAGTCAATGACTATATCAGCTCCACCTTTCGTCATTTCATGTAAATATGCACCAGCATTTTCATAATCCTCAAAATTGACAATCTCCACGTTGTTTGTACGTTTTGCATGTTGCAACCGATAGCCAACATAATCTACAGCAATGACCCTTTTCGCTCCTTTTAACCATGCAAATTTTTGTGCTAATAACCCCACTGGACCGCATCCAAGGATAATAACGGTATCGCCTTCTCTCATACCAGAATTATCAACACTCCAATATGCAGTAGTCCCAGCATCTGAAAGTAATACTAGGTTATCATCATCAACTTCACTATCATCTGGTATTTTGTAAGGAGTGAAATTTCCGTATGGAACGCGCATATATTCTGCTTGTCCCCCTGGATAACCACCGGTTGTTCCAGAGTATCCAAAGTATGCACCCATCTCTCCGTTATCATTAGCATTATCACATTGGCTTTCCAGTTCATGTTGACAAAACCAGCACTCACCGCAACTTACATTAAACGGAACAACGACACGATCTCCTTTTTTTACTTTCGTAACATCAGGACCAACTTCCTCTACGATTCCCATTGGCTCATGTCCAATAACATAATTTTCTTGGACGTTCGGAATCATACCATGAATAAGGTGTAAATCAGAACCACAGATAGCCGTGCTCGTTAATTTGACGATAATGTCATCAGGATTTTGAATGTGAGGGGGTTCCACTTCTTTTACGACGACTTCTTTTACGCCTTGATACGTTACAGCTTTCATATTTATCTCTCCTCAGTCCATTTATTTAGGTGGGGTAGGAAATAACCCTTTCCGATTATGGTTTTCCGGAAATAATGTAAGATTAGCTATATCAATTGCAGTTTGTGACGATTTTAAATCAAGGAGTTGCTGTTCATCCAAGTCATACGGATGGAACCACTTTTTTTCCATCATTAATTCGATGATCTCGGTTTGATAATCAATAGCAGCTTCCATTTGATTGCGAATTGTTGTTCTAACTTCTGGACTAGCTGCCTCTGTTAGTGCAACAGAATAATTTCGAATGGCTTCTTTTGTGGTGATTAATAAATCAAGTGCGATAGCAGAATCGATTTTTTCTGGCATACCTACAGCATTAATAGGATCTAGATAATCTTTCATGTTTTCACCTCATCGATTTTTTGCGAATAAGGGTAGAGGCGTTGTAACTCTTTAATATCCTTTATGGACATTTGAACGTTTTTTTCCAAGAGCTCTCGTAAATCTTGGTCAAACACGACCCCTTGGATAAACTTTGATTTCAACAAAGCCACTGTTTTCATATTTAATAATTCATGTGTATCCATCGTTTCATGGAATGCTAAATTTTCCTTTCCCATACAAAAACCTCCTCACGTTTTTTCTACTGATATTTTGTCTCTGTAACGTTAGCCTATACACTAAGTATCGTTGTATCAGTTTCATTTTTGAATAACAAATGAGTATCTACGTAACCTATGTAAAAGTTTGATTTTCTATTAGGGGTGAGAAAAATGGTCGACAAGTTAGCTCTTCATGAACGCCTAGAATTGCATGAAATTTTGACATTAAAAAATTTAACATTAACCAAAACAGCTACGATGAAAGGTCTTGTTGGGTGTAAACAATTAAAAGAAATTCTTGAAACAGAAGCTGACAAGGGAAAGGATCATGTAGAACAATTAAATAAACTCTTACAAAATGGAGGTGTTTCATCTTGACAAATATGTTACAAAAAATTGCAGGTATGGCTGGGATGACTGATCAAGTAATTGCTACAGATTTTCTCATTAGTTCGAAATCAGCGGTTCGAAATCTCACCTTTGCTTTAACAGAGTCTGTAACACCAGATGTAAGGAAAGTGTTGCGTGAACAGTTAAATGATGCAATCAACGCCCATGAACAAATTAGCCAATATATGATGGAAAAGGGATATTACAATCCGAGTGACTTAAATGAGCAATTAGAGGTTGATGTTAAAGCGTCAAAAGCTGCTATGAAATTGGCTGATTAAGACTATGACAAGCCTTAGTGTCAGAGGTCTTTTTATATATGTGGACATGTTCTTTCTAAACCGAAATGAACATCATATTCCAGTTTATCCCACGTATCGGATGCATAAATCGTTACAACCTAAGAGATGAATACATTACATAAAATGGGGTGATACAATGGACACATTTCCAGAGGAAATGGACAGCTTCTTTGAGGAGTCAATAATTGACTATAAAGAAGGTACAAATCGTATTCGTGAACGACTACCGAAAATGACACAAGGGTATTTTGATTTTACAGAGGCGTGTTTTCAAGAAGGAGCGATAAAAGAAAAGGAAAAACAATTAATGGCTCTAGCGGTAAGTATATATGCACAAGATGAATATTGTATTATGTATCATACAAAAGGTGCAGTGGAGCATGGTGCATCTGAGGAAGAAGTTATGGAAACTGTCGCAGTAAGTGCTGCATTAGGAGGAGGAGCAGCATTTTCCCAAGGTGTAACACTCGCCCTTGATACGTATGATTATTATAGTGGCATGACTCATCATTAAAATACTTGGAACAACCTCTGCATGATTGCAGGGGTTGTTCTATTTTAGAATAACGATTACGATGTAATTATGTGTGAAATTGAAAATAAATATAAAAAGATTGGTGATCATTATGATTTTCTTACAAGTTGTCTTACCTGTATTCCTCGTATATGGGGCTGGATATCTCCTGAGAAAAAAGATGCCAGTGGATATAAAATCAGTAGCTACCGTAGCTCTTTATGTAATGTTACCTTGCCTAGTGTTTGAAAGTTTTTATACAACTACACTAGATTTGCAATACGTAAACATACTCATCTTTTCGTTTCTGCTATTTTTTTCAATTATCCTCGTTAATCTTATAACTGCTCGGTTTGTGGCTAAAACTGAGCGAATGAAAAATGGACTTATATTAGCTACAGCTTTTATGAATTCTGGTAATTATGGTTTACCAATCATTTTGTTTGCTTTTGGTGATGCAGGGATGCGTTATGCAATACCTTACTTTGTGTTAACGACGATTATTATGAATATTTTTGGAGTATATTACGCGGCAAAAGGGAAAAGCAGTATCGCAGGAGCCATGAAAACAGTATGTAAAATGCCACCTACATATGCTTTAATATTAGGCCTCTCTATGAATCTAGCATCCATAAATCTTCATGACAATATTTATCAAGTGATTCAGTTTGTTTCGAATGCAGCTGTTCCAACAGTGATGATTGTCTTAGGGTTACAGTTAGCAGAAATTACAATAAAACACATTCAATGGTCGAAGGTGTTATATGGGACGATTATTCGGTTATTAATATCACCGTTACTGGCGTTTGCCATCCTTCAATTACTTCCTACTAATTCATTACTAGACAAAGTCCTCATTGTAATTGCAGCTATGCCTACAGCTGCCATAACGACTATGTACGCAGTGGAGTTTGATACGGAGCCGGAAGTAGTGTCGAGTATTACCTTATTTACGACGGTGATTAGTGCTTTAACCATATCAGTATTGCTATATTTATTAGGTGTATAAAGGCGAAGAGACAAAGGATATTTCTTCTTGCGAAGGGGAAAGAACATAAGATATGATGACTGTAAGGCTTTTATGATATGAAAATGAGGAGGACCGTTTGATATTTTAAAAGGTACTAAATAGAAAAAGAGAAAAGCGTCTATGTTTAATAAAAAGATAAAAAAGTTATTTAAATGATTAGAGGAGAACTAACATGATTCGCTATATTTTATTCTTATTTGCTGTTCTCAGTGTAATAGGTTTGTTTGTTTGGTTTTATTTACGAGAAAATGTTATTGGGATGATCTCGATAAGTGCTATCCCCTTTTTATTTTTTATGTATAAATTTTTAAAGAAGCGGTTTCAAAAGGTTTATATACCATATGAGCGGACGACATTTGAAGAACTTCCGGACGATACTTCAGAATATTTTCAAACCATTATGGCACACAATATTTCCAACCACAGTGTGGAAGAAAAACCATTAAAATCAGATGAAGTAGACATGATATTTTATGAAAAGAAAATGGGGAAAAACCGGGCAGAGTTGTATTTCCTGTTATACACTCCGTTAGCCTTACATAGTCAGAATGGAATTGCTGTTCAATCCATGATTGATGAAAAAGTAAATGTAGTCGTTTACTATGACCACACAGAATTTCCGATTATGGTTATGGAAATTGATGAGCAATTTTTTAGTTGTGACATTATTATGTGTAGGGCTGACGTTTACCAACAATACTTTAAATCAAAATTGTTTCAAAATAAGCTGGTGCATTTAAATCAAAATATAAATGGTTAAAGAAAAACACACTGTCATGGGATGACAGTGTGTTTTTGTAATTTTAACAGGTTTAGTTTCCGCCATAAGGGTAAGCCTTTGGAGGGTCTACAGCTAATACGGGTTCACCATCAATAGTTAACCATATGTAGTAGTAATCTACTCCTAATTCAGTGAAAACACTACCAATCGTTGCTTCTTGTAATTCAAATGATAGTCTAGCAGTTTCCTCACCTAAAGGGAAGTTTTCGAACCCTAACAAGTCGGCATATTCTCTCGCTTCTTCTTGTGTAATTTCAATATACACATCACTTTCAGGGACATAAGCTGCATAACTAGTATCAACAGCAATAAACGTCAACATGAGTGCAAGAGTTAATGTTACGATAAGCTTTTTCATTTGTATCACCTCCTTAATCGATTTTTTCAGCAATCCTTAAAAATATATCAACTACTTTAGGGTTGTACATTGTGCCACGACATCGCTTAATTTCCTTTAATGCCTCTTCTTTACTACGACCTTTTTGATAGACTCTATCTGTAGTCATAGCATCGTACGAATCAACTACAGCTATTATCGCTGCCTTTATATCAATTTCATCACCTTTTAAACCGTGCGGATAGCCCTTACCATCATATCTTTCATGGTGTTGTTCGACAATGTACCCAACACTTTGTAAATCAGGGAGGTCTGACTCTTCAAGGAGTTCCCTACCTTTCGTTGTGTGAGTTTTCATCGTTTCCCATTCTTGACTCGTTAATTTTGACGGCTTATTAAGAATCGATTCTGGGACTGAAACTTTCCCGACATCATGGAAAAAGGATGAAAGGTTTAACTGATATAATTCACTTGCACTTAAATCTAATTCTTCTCCTACTTTCATTGATAATTCCATAATTCTGTTGCAATGATCCGCGGTATAGCCATCTTTTTGTTCTACAGAAATGGCTAATTCTCTTAATCTCTTTAAAATAATACTATAGATATGGAATACAGGTCTCGATGAGACGTAAAGAAATTCTACATACGTTTGAGCGATAAACTCGTAATGTTCTGTTATATTGGTAGTGAAAACAGAGTTACCAGTAGTTAATACCTCACCACTTTTATCGCTGTTCCAAAGCAGTTCACCACGTAGAATATAAAAATACTCGAGGCCATCCCATTCCTCACCGCCGGAATCTATGCCCCATTTTGCACCAGGCTCTAACTTATGTAAGATAACTTCAGTTCCGTCCCCTGAGGCTAGTAAATCTACTTCAATACCTTTGCCGGTAACCCTTTCAAGTGGTTCCTGTCGAAGTATATTTAATCCTGATGTATTGTTCATCTTACCACCAAATCCTTATTCAGTATATTTTACTATAAGAAATCCTTAACCTTAATAAAAGTTTGATATTTATTCCAAAAATAGGTCTTTCGATACATTTTAGCATATTATTCGATCTCTTTTTCTAGTTATATAAAACTTATAAGGAAAAAAGATTTAACGTATTGTTGGAATCCATGACTATCATATCATTTTTTAGTAGGTAATATTCCATAAATAAACGTGGTAATGATTGGGATAAATGTATACGGAATTAATCAATTTTATCAATTTCACTTTATTTCCAACGGTAATATGGTAAGATGTTGAATAATGTTACTTTATGTCGAGGACATTGAATAGAGGTGGCGTTTGCATGGCAAATAAAAAAAATATAATTTTAACGCCGAAAACGTTTCGTAACAGTCTTTTTCTCATTGTAGGCTTATATGTATTGATACAAACATTACTATTCCAGCTTATGAGTGAGAGGCTGTTTTTAATAACGGCTGCAATAAACGGACTTATCATTATAATACTGCTTTATACGATCCTTTTCTATAGAAATCGCCAAGAACGGTTTGAAAAAATAGAAGGTTTTGATATAGAACAACAAAGTACTGTGAACTTAATCCAATCTTCTCCAGAACCAATTATGTTGTTAGATCATACAAGGATCATCTATTGTAATGAGAAGGCCGTTCAAATACTTGGTTATAAATCTAGTAAAGAAATCATTGGAAAAGATGCTATGCAATTTATACATCCTACTGATCAACCTCTCACCTTAAAACGAAATGAACTCATCTATAAAGGAAAAGAGTTACCACCTATCGATCGGAGAGTTATTACCAAAGGTGGAGACGAATTGACTGTGGAAATGACGGGGAAAGTTATTCATTTTCAAGGTAAAGACGTAATGTTTATTAGTGCTAGAGATGTTACAGATCGAAAACGGGCAGAAACAAAAGCTCAACATTTAGCTACCCATGATGAACTAACGGGACTTGGTAACCGAAGATTTTTCCATTTAGCTCTAGAGATTCGTATGAAACAGAACAAGCCAATCGCATTAATGATTATTGATATTGATAATTTCAAAAAAATTAACGACTCATTAGGACATAAAGTAGGAGATAAAGTTATTCAAGAATTTGCAAAGCGTGTTTCAAAGAAAATTCCGGCAGATGATATTATTGCACGTTGGGGTGGAGATGAACTAGCGGTTATCGTTTCAGCGAATACAAAGGACAAAGTCGAAAAGATTGCTAATAAAGTATTACAATCTTTTAATAGTCCTGCGATAATTGATGATTTTAAAGTAAGAATGAATGTAAGTATAGGTGCAGCAATGTGTCCATTACATACAAAAACGACCGAAGAATTAATACAAAATGCCGATTTAGCCTTGTTTCACCGTAAAAAGAACGGACGCAACGGTTTTCAATTATATACCGATGAAATTGGCCAAGCTTTTCATGCTCGCTTATATTTAGAACAACAGCTAAGAAAAGCAGTTAAAGACGAAGACTTCAAGTTACATTATCAACCTCGTATTAACGCACATACAGGTAAGATTCACAGTGTAGAGGCGTTGATTCGTTGGGATAAAGCGACACCAGATGTCTTCATTCCCATTGCTGAAGAGAATAGGCTTATTACAAAGCTAGGGGAATGGGTATTACGAGAGGCATGTAAACAATTCAAGAAGTGGCAGTCTCATTGTTATCCAATTCGATCGATTTCTATCAACTTATCTGTACAACAAGTACACGATGAGAAGCATATTGAACGTTTAATCGGAATTATTGAAGAGGAAGGACTATCTTGCGAAAATATCGAACTGGAAATTACCGAAAATTCAATTTCGGAAGATGATAGTGTTATCAGCAGCCTAGAAAAAATGAAACAAAAAGGAACATCCATCGCGGTTGATGATTTTGGGAAAGAATATAGTAGTTTATGGCGTATCAAACAATTACCAGTAGATACAATTAAGTTAGATAAGTTATTTATTGATGCAATTAATAAGGACGAGAAAGCGAATTCAATCATCGAAACAATCGTAATGCTATGTAAAACATTAAATTTAAAGATTGTTGCAGAAGGGGTAGAAGAAAAAGAGCAATCACTCTTCCTTCAACAGATTGGCATTCACGAAATGCAAGGGTATTACTTTAGTCGACCAGTGAAACCAGAAACGATCCAGGAATATTTTAAGCAGGATATCGACTGGATTGTCGAAAAGGAACATCATTCTCGAAAAAGTTCGTAATAAAAGGAAGGAAAACAGACTGTTAAAGTCTGTTTTTTTCTATTGAAATAAAATTATTTATAAACAACAGCTAATGTTGAAAAAATTTCATATTAAATACGTCTATATAATATACGACGTTATGGTGGAAGGAAGGGTATTATGATTCAAGTAAAAGGGTTAAGTCACGAATTTACGACGGGGAAAAAGGGGAACCAACAAGTTATATCCGTATTACGGGATATAAATTTTGACGTACATAAAGGGGAGATTGTGTCCATTATTGGTAGAAGTGGGTCAGGAAAGTCGACTTTATTAAATTTAATAAGCGGATTTAGTAAACCAAGCTCAGGAGAGATTTTTATCAACGATGAAAAAGTAAGTGAATTTAATGAAACGGAGTATTCTAATTTCCGGTTACATAATATAGGGTTCATCTTTCAAAATTATCAATTGATTCCGAGCATGAATGCGTTTGAAAATGTTGAGTTACCTCTTATTCTAAGGGGAACGAAGGAACATGAGCGCAAAAAGATAACAGAAGAGACATTAAATAGAGTTGGATTAGAACAGTTTTACGATCATTACCCTAGTGAACTATCAGGAGGGCAACAACAAAGGGTAAGTATAGCGAGGGCTTTAGTGGTGAACCCGCCCATTATCATGGCTGACGAGCCTACTGGAAGTCTTGACAGTGAGACAGAGGCAGACTTGCTAAGCTTCATTAAAGAACTTAATTCTGAGCTAGAGATCACGTTCCTCATTGTAACCCATGATGAAAAAGTAGCGAAGATAGGAAACCGAGTGATTGAAATTCAAGATGGGGAAATTGTGGAGAGGGGAATGAATTATGCATTTTAAAGACCAACTTCGTTTTGTACGTCAAAATATGAAAAAGAGTAAACTACGGATATTTATGACGGTATTAGCTACAGCAATCGGGATTGCCTTTCTTATTTTGCTTGCCTCTGTAGGATTTGGCCTACATTCCTCAATCATAGAAGAAGTTACCGAAAAACGTCTTGTCACGGAGATTGATGTGCACGGTAAAGATGTTGGAAATGGCTATGAACGGATTCAGGAAGAAGATATACGATATTTCGAATCAATGGGCAATGTGAAAAGTGTAGTTAGAAGAATCAGACTGCGGCAGATGCCCATCTTTTCAATCGAAGATTATGAGGTACATGGTGATGTTATGGTAACGGATTTTTCTGCAGAGATAAAAGCAGGCTTTGAACTTTCGGAAGGTCGTTTACCTGAAACCGACAATGAAATTGTAGTCGGTTATCATTTCCAAAATGGGTTAACGATGAAAGGAATAGAACCTGATGAACTTTTTGAGGAAGATCGCAGTGTAAAAGAAGAGTATCAATATACAGAGAGTTTGATTGGTAAAACAGTAGCATTAAAAGTTGTGAAGCATGTGGAAGGGGAAGAGCACACCCATTCTATTCCCGTTACTATAGTTGGAATAGAAAAAGAACCTACACGTAGTTGGATGCAATCTCGTAAAGCGTTTATTTCTAATGAGATATTACATGAAATTGAGCAATTTACAGAAATAAGCCGGGGAGCCCCTATGATTCCAGAAGGAAAAAAGAATGAAATGGGAGAGATGGGCGATGGGTTCGATGAAGTATTTATCTATGCAAATAATGTGAATAATGTTGAAGGAATTGTTCATCAGTTAGAAGATCAAAACTATTTAAGCTATTCCATTGTAAGTGAAATGAAAGAAATAAATACGATATTTATCATTGTAAAAACAGGATTGATTATTGTAGGTACCATTGCAATTATTATAGCTTCTATTGGTATATATAATACGATGACGATGGCTGTTACAGAAAGGGCGCCAGACATAGGGATAATGAAAGCATTAGGTGCAAGTCCAAAAACGATTAAACATATCTTTTTACTAGAGAGTTGTTATATAGGGTTTATAGGAGCCATTATAGGTACACTCATTGCTTACGCAGTAAGTTTCGGCATCAATTTCTTCTTGCCGATGGTATTGAGGGGGATGTTTGATTCAGAAGCCCCCCTTGGAATTAAATTTTCTCATATTCCTGTTTCTTTAATTGTGATAGCCGTATCCATATGTTTAGCAGTAACGATTTTCTCAGGAATGAATCCAGCGAAAAAGGCAACAAAAATTGATGTGTTAAAAGCATTAAGGAGAGAGGTTTAATCCTATCAAAACACCCGTCTCAATATAAGAACTAGTCTTTCATTGAGACGGGGTGTTGTTACTCAATTTTAGTCCAAGTTAATCCACCGCTTGTACGAAATCCTCTATCACTCTCTTTAATTTCTACAATAGTTTGTTCCTCAGAATTTCCATTAGCGATAATATCCTCTAGCTCGCCACTAAAATTTGCTAAACGTTCCCAATATCCACCGAATTCACCACCCCCATTACTTCGGTAGCGTCCTGGTTCGATATCTTTTCCTACGATGTAAGTGCCATCACTAAATTTAGTTCGTAGTTCTCCTTCATAATCGTCCTTTATGAATATCCATTGTCCCTCACCAGAGGATTCGAACCCTTCATCGCCTTCCTTTATTTCCACAATAGCTACCCCGGCTGGATTTCCATTTGCAATGATGTCGTCTAGTTCTCCACTAAATCCTGATAATCTAGCCCAGTATGTAATATTCCCAGAGCTGCGGTACAACCCGGGTTGAATTTCGTCACCTACTCTGTATGTACCTGTGTTAAAAGTAGTATCATTGGAAGGCTCATCTCCTATACCGTTTTGTTCACTATTAGGATCGTTATCATCATCTAACCGGTCCTCATGATCCTCCTCTAATTCATTAGCTATTTGATTTGAGTCTTCTTCCGCCTCATTTGGATCAAGACCTACTTCATTTTCTTCACCACCAGACATGGCTATAAATGCTATGATTGTGAAAATGATTAACCAAAACCACCATTTTTTATATATGGGTGATTGGTTTTCCGTATCATCTACCACTGTAATACCTCCCATCATAACGTGAATGACAAAGTAGTACTATTATGCTCGTCTTTATTGCTTCCCATAACTGAAAGAGTGATCTTTGTCCATTTTTTAGGGACTGTTACTGTCGTTATATCAAAATAGCAGTACCTTAGTTTGCTTAAATGCTAAGTTATCGGTATACATCAAAACTGTTCCTGTTATCCAAATAGACTTTTATAGTTTAATATTACTGAATATAGGGAACAGAGGCTCTTTTTGCCTACCACCTACCTTTTCAATTGATAAACCATTGTATAAGGAGAATGTAATATTCGAATCGTTTTTATAAGAGAAATTCAAAAACAATATTTCAGCAAAATAATGGTCAAATATTTCCCTTTTTCACGCCTTGTTACCCTATTTTAAATCCCTTATGAAGTAAGCGTTTTCATTAAAAAATAATGAAAATATCTAAAAACGGAACAAACCTTGATGTAATTAAGTTGTAAACGCTTACTAAGTTTCTGATAAATCATAAAGTTCAGAAAATTTTCGTTTTACCTGTTGACCTCGTATAAAAATGGCGTTATGATTATCGACAATATTAAAAATTCATAAAGAAAACATGCTTTTATAGACGGCATTAACGCTGAATTTTTATAGAATATTTTTTGGAGAAAAGATTCAAAATTTTTAGTTTTTTTCTTTTCAAAAAGAATTTTATCACTTTAAAGGAGATGGGTGCTGAAATGGGCAGTCAATGGATATTTTTAAGTGGCGAATTTGTAAAAAAAGAAGATGCTGTTGTATCTGTTTATGATCACGGATTTCTATATGGGGATGGAGTATTTGAAGGACTCCGTGTATATAGTGGAAACATTTTTAAGTTAGATGAGCATTTAAAGAGGCTTTATGAATCAGCACAATCTATTATGCTTAATGTTCCTTACACAAAAGAGGAATTTAAACAGATTATTGTAGAGACTATCCGGAAAAACCAACTGGAAAATGCTTACATCAGGGTGGTTGTATCCCGTGGGGTAGGGAACCTTGGTCTTGACCCGACACACTGCTCAAACCCAAGAGTGATTATCATAGCAGAAGCACTCGCTCTTTTCCCGAAAGAGCTATATGAAAAAGGATTAAAACTTGGATCAGTTTCAACAAGACGAAATCGACCAGACGTATTAAGTCCACAAGTGAAATCGTTAAATTATTTAAACAACATACTCGTAAAACTTGAGGCAAATCAGGCAGGGGTAGATGAAGCTCTAATGCTGAATGATCAAGGATATGTAACAGAAGGATCGGCTGACAATATTTTTATCGTGAAAAACAACGTTATTTATACACCGCCGGTATACTTAGGGGCACTAGAAGGTATTACAAGAAACGCCATTATAGATCTTGCGAAAGAAAAAGGGTATGAAGTGAAAGAAGAACCATTCACAAGGCACGATGTATATGTAGCTGACGAAGTATTCTTAACAGGAACAGCTGCAGAAGTGATCGCAGTTGTAGAAGTGGATCGCCGACAAATTCAAAATGGCAAACCAGGAGAGGTAACAAATCATTTGCTAAGTGAATTCCGCAAGGTCGTAACTACAGACGGAGTTCAATGTTATCAGAATGAAAGCGATGCTTACGTAAGTTAGGAGGTATACGATGCGAAGCGACATGATAAAAAAAGGAATTGATCGTGCTCCCCATCGGAGTTTACTACATGCAACAGGAGTCAAGACAAGTGATTTAGGTAAACCGTTTATCGGTGTATGTAACTCATATGTCGACATTATCCCTGGGCACCGGCATTTAAATGAATTTGCTAAAGTTGTAAAAGAAGCAATCCGAGAAGCCGGGGGAATTCCATTTGAATTTAATACGATTGGTGTAGATGATGGGATTGCGATGGGTCACATTGGTATGAGGTACTCATTACCAAGTAGAGAGATTATTACTGATGCTGCTGAAACTGTTATTAATGCACACTGGTTTGATGGTGTGTTTTATATCCCAAACTGCGACAAAATTACACCGGGAATGTTAATGGCATCAGTAAGGACTAATGTACCATCTGTGTTTGTATCAGGCGGACCGATGGAAGCAGGAGTGTCACCTACAGGTGAAAATTTATCGTTAGTATCAGTGTTTGAAGGTGTAGGTTCATATAAGCAAGGATCTATGAGCGAGTCCGAATTATCCGAATTAGAAAAGTTAGCGTGTCCTACATGTGGTTCCTGTTCCGGTATGTTTACCGCCAATTCGATGAATTGTTTATCCGAAATGCTAGGTTTAACGGTTCCGGGTAACGGGACAATAGTAGCAACATCAGAAGAAAGACATGAACTAGTACGCCAGGCTGCAAAACATTTAGTAGAACTTGTAAAGAAAGATATTCGTCCACGTGATATTGTCACAAAAGAGGCTATAGATGATGCTTTTGCACTAGATATGGCAATGGGTGGGTCAACGAATACGGTGCTACACACATTAGCAATTGCTCATGAGGCAGGTATTGAATATGACCTAGATCGTGTAAACCAAATTGCTGAACGTGTTCCTTATTTATCAAAAATTAGTCCAGCATCAGACTATTCAATGCACGACGTACATTTAGCTGGTGGTGTAAGTGCCATTATTAAAGAACTATCAAAAATAGACGGCGCTATTCATAAGGATCGTATAACGATTACAGGTAAAACGATCTATGAAAATGTGAAAGATGCTGAAATACTTAATAAAGATGTAATTCGAACCATTGACAACCCTTATAGCCCAGTCGGTGGATTATCAATCCTTTATGGAAATATTGCTCCAGATGGTAGTGTCATCAAGGTAGGGGCAGTTGATCCATCAATTAAAAAGTTTAAAGGGAAAGCGATCGTATTTGAGTCCCAGGAAGAAGCACAAGAAGGAATTGATAACGGGACCGTTCAATCAGGTCATGTCGTTGTCATTCGATATGAAGGGCCTAAAGGTGGACCAGGAATGCCGGAAATGCTTGCCCCTACAGCTTCAATAGCTGGAAGAGGTTTAGGTAAAGAGGTAGCATTGATTACCGACGGTCGATTCTCAGGTGCAACTAGGGGCATTTCAGTTGGCCATATCTCTCCAGAAGCTGCTGAGGGAGGGCCAATTGGATTAGTCGAAAATGGCGATGAAATTGTCATAGATTTAGAGACTCGTTCTATTGAACTACTCGTAGATGATGAAGTACTAGCTGAACGTAAACGAAATTGGAAAGAACCAGAACCAAAAATTCAAACAGGGTATTTAGGTAAGTACTCTAAGTTAGTTACATCTGCTAATACTGGTGGAGTTATGAAAATTTAAAATTTTAATATAGCAAAAACGATGACGGGAACAAAAGAATAAGACAACGTATTTCCAGAGAACCGGGGTTGCTGGAAGCCCGGTAATACGCCTTATTCTGACTTCGTCCCGGAGTGTTAAGTCGAACGGCATTCCCACTAGACTTAACCAGGTGTTGAAAAATACCTGTTACCAAACGAGGCATTCATGTTTTAAGTAATGGCTCACGAGGTAGGATTCGTAAGAATTCTACGAAAAAGGGTGGTACCGTGAAAAGCAAAGACCTTTTCTCCCCTTCTATTCTGCACGTATATACTTTTGTGCAGTTTATTAGGGAGGAATAGGTCTTTTTTTAACCCGTTTTTCTTTAGAAATTGATTTTAGGAGGGATAAACGTGAAGGTAGAAGCAAAGCCGGAAGTACAATCCGGTCCAGTTCAGAAAACAGGTGCAGATCTTCTCGTAGAATCGTTAATCAAGCAGGAAGTTGATACCATATTTGGCTATCCAGGAGGTGCTGTATTACCAATATATGACGCACTATATAAAGCAAGGGAATCCTTTGATCACGTACTCGCTCGTCACGAGCAAGGCGCCATCCATGCAGCAGAAGGCTATGCGAGAGTTTCTGGGAAGCCAGGTGTCGTAATTGCAACATCTGGACCAGGGGCAACAAATTTAATTACAGGTATTACAGATGCGATGATGGATTCTTTACCACTTGTTATATTTACTGGCCAAGTAGCACGCACTGTTATTGGTACCGATGCCTTCCAAGAGGCTGACGTAATCGGGATTACAACCCCAATCACGAAACATAATTACCAAGTCCAAAATATTGAGGACTTACCTCGTATTGTGAAAGAAGCGTTCCATATCGCGACAACCGGCAGGAAAGGACCTGTAGTTGTAGATATTCCGAAAGATATATCTGCTAGTCCATATAACGCAGTTGATACGGAAGCAGATTTTCACTTGCCAGGCTATCAACCGACAACGAAGCCGAACCCATTGCAAGTTAAAAAATTAGCAGAGGCATTAAAAAAGGCTAAAAAACCTGTTTTGCTTGCTGGAGCTGGAGTTTTACATGGTAAAGCGACTGAAAATTTAAAACAGTTTGCCGAAAGACACAAGCTTCCCGTCACGACAACTCTGTTGGGGCTTGGTAGCTTCCCTGGAGATCACCCACAAGCACTTGGTATGGCTGGAATGCACGGAACTTATGCAGCTAACATGGCTCTGTATGAATGTGATTTACTCATCAATATTGGGTCACGATTTGATGATCGTTTAACAGGGAACTTAAAACACTTTGCTCCCAAAGCACATGTAGCACATATAGATATTGATCCAGCTGAAATAGGGAAAAACGTAGAAACACATATCCCAATTGTTGCTGATTCAAAAGAAGCGTTAAATCAATTGTTAGTTCAAGCCACTGAATCTCCTACGATTGAAGAATGGCAACAGAAACTTGAATTTTATAAGGCGGAATATCCACTTTGGTATAACCGACCGGAGAAAGCCATGACAGCTCAGTGGTTAATTGAAACGATTTACAAAGAATCAAATGGTGAAGCAATTGTTACGACTGACGTAGGACAGCATCAAATGTGGGCGGCCCAGTATTATACATTTGCTAAACCGGATCGATGGGTAACATCAGGTGGACTTGGAACGATGGGATTTGGTTTCCCAGCTGCCATTGGGGCACAAATTGCGAAGCCAAATGATATTGTCATTGCCATTGTAGGGGACGGCGGTTTTCAAATGACGTTACAAGAACTTTCATTGTTGCAGGAGAAAAAGATTCCCGTAAAAGTCATCATCGTAAACAATGAAGCTTTAGGTATGGTACGACAGTGGCAAGAGAAGTTTTATGACGAACGTTACTCACAATCCATACTGAACATTCAACCAGACTTCGTAAAGCTAGCCGAAAGTTATGAAATAAAAGGGTTGAAAATTGAATCCCAAGAGGAATTACAGCAACTTTTACCTGAATTATTAGCAAGTGATGAACCTGTTTTGCTAGATTGTCGCGTATTGCAAGAAGAAAATGTCTACCCAATGATTGCGCCAGGCAAAGGATTACATGAAATGATTGGGGTGAAACGATGAAACGGATTATAACCGCAACTGTACAAGATCGTAGTGGAGTATTAAATCGTATTACAGGCCTATTTCAGAAGCGTCAATTTAATATAGACAGTATTTCTGTTGGTCAAACCGAGACCGAAGGATTATCAAGAATGACCTTTGTCGTTGAAGTCGAAGATAGCCAAAAGTTAGAACAATTAATGAAGCAATTAAATAAACAAATTGATGTTTTAAAAGTGTCAGATATAACAGATAAAGCGATTGTTGCTCGGGAACTAGCCCTCATAAAAGTTGTAAGTAACGGGCAAGTTCGAAGTGAAATTCAAGGGATGATTGAACCATTTCGAGCTTCCGTCATTGACGTAAGTAAGGAAAGTTTAACCGTCCAAGTCACAGGTAAGACCGATAAGATTGAAGCATTAATTGATTTGCTTCGCCCATACGGAATTAAAGAACTAGCAAGAACTGGTCTTACTGCATTTTTAAGGGGACACCAACCGCAAGTTGCGGAGTTTAATTCTTATACACAAGTAAAATAAAAAAATTTGAAAGGATGATTTAAGATGGCAAAAGTACTTTATAACGGAGATATTCAAGAAGGGGTATTGAAAAATAAAAAGGTAGCAGTTATTGGTTATGGATCACAAGGTCATGCTCATGCCCAAAACTTAAAAGAAAGTGGATTTGATGTTGTTGTTGGTTTAAGACAAGGAAAATCATGGGATAAAGCAGTAGAGGATGGACTGGATGTAAAAACTGTAGCTGAAGCAGTTCAAGCAGCTGAAGTAGTAATGGTACTATTACCTGATGAATACCAACCAAAAGTTTATGAAGAGGAAATTAAGCCAAATTTACAGGCTGGAAACGCGTTGGCCTTCGCGCATGGATTCAACGTGCATTTTAATCAAGTAGTACCACCAGCAGATGTTGATGTATTTCTTGTAGCACCAAAAGGTCCTGGACACCTTGTAAGAAGAACCTTTGAAGAAGGTGCAGGAGTACCAGCACTTTATGGTATTTTCCAAGATGTAACAGGTGAGGCAGCCGACATTGCATTAGCTTACGCAAAAGGAATCGGTTCAGGTCGTGCAGGCGTACTGAAAACTTCGTTCCAAGAAGAAACAGAAACAGATCTTTTCGGAGAGCAAGCTGTTTTGTGCGGAGGACTTACTAGTCTAGTAAAAGCAGGATATGAAACGTTAACCGAAGCTGGTTATCAACCTGAAGTTGCTTACTTTGAATGTTTACATGAACTTAAACTTATCGTTGATTTGATGTACGAAGGCGGTATGGAATATATGCGTTACTCTATCTCCGATACCGCTCAATGGGGTGACTTCAAGTCAGGACCACGTGTAATTAACGAAGAAACGAAACAACGTATGAAAGAAGTATTGGCTGATATTCAAAATGGTGAATTTGCCAAAGGATGGATCCTCGAAAACCAAGTGAACCGTCCACAGTTTAACGCAATTAATGAAAATGAAAAACAACATTCGATCGAACAAGTAGGAAAGGAGTTACGTGAATTGATGCCATTCGTCAAGAAAGATAACAAAAAGAAGAAGGAAGTGGTATCACATGGCACACGTTAACATTTTCGATACAACGTTAAGAGATGGGGAGCAATCTCCTGGCGTAAATTTGAATCAGTTAGAAAAAATGGAGATTGCCAAACAACTAGAACGATTTGGAGTAGATATTATGGAAGCAGGATTTCCTGCTTCCTCCAAAGGGGACTTTGAAGGTGTTCGTAACATTGCTCGTACGATAAAAAACACTTCCGTCACTGGGCTAGCTAGAACAATTAAGTCAGATATTGATATTGCATGGGAAGCGTTAAAGGATGCAGATGAACCACGACTACATGTCTTTTTAGCAACTTCACCTATTCATATGACATATAAGTTGAAAAAGACGCCTGAAGAAGTAATCCAAACGGCTGTTGAACAAGTAGCCTATGCGAAGAAAAAATTTCCACATGTGCAATGGTCAGCTGAAGATGCTAGTCGTTCAGACTTAGATTTTCTAGTGAAAATTATTCGACAAGTGATTGACGCTGGGGCAACTGTTATTAACCTGCCAGATACAGTAGGTTATACGACACCAGAGGAATACGGAAATATGTTCCGTTATATTCGGGAAAATGTTCCGAACATCGACCGAGTGTCATTATCAGCACACTGTCATGATGATTTAGGAATGGCTGTTGCAAACTCCATTGCAGCGATTGAAAATGGAGCAACACAAATCGAAGGAACGATAAACGGAATCGGTGAACGTGCAGGTAATGCAGCTATTGAAGAAGTGGCGGTTGCGTTGAATATTCGCAATGATAAATATCAGCACTCCACAAATCTTGTTTTAAAAGAGATTAAACGTACGAGTGATCTTGTTAGCAAATTCACAGGTATGTTTGTCCCAGCGAACAAGGCGGTCGTTGGACGTAATGCCTTTGCTCATGAATCAGGTATTCACCAAGATGGGGTCTTAAAACATGCTTCCACTTATGAAATTATTACCCCGGAAATGGTAGGGATTGATTCTAACAATCTCGTGCTTGGTAAACATTCAGGTCGCCATGCATTTAAAAATAAAGTAGAATCTCTCGGCTTCCAAATGGAAGAAAATAAATTAAAAGAAGCCTTTGATGCGTTTAAACTTTTAACTGATAAAAAGAAGGAAGTTAACGATGACGATCTATTCTCTATTTTAATGGATTTACAAACAGATGCTGTTGATGTTCCAAAGTATAAGTTAGAAGCATTCCAAATTCAAAGTGGCTCATCCAATTTACCAACTGCAACTGTTGCCCTTACCTCACCAGACGGGAACCGAGTAGAGACGGCAAGAACAGGTCAAGGGAGTGTAGAGTCAATCTACAATACGGTTGAATCACTAGTTCAAGAGGATATTCATCTAGCTGATTACCAATTAAATTCTATTGGTCAAGGTCGTGATGCACTAGCGGAAGTCCATGTGACCCTTACAGTGAATGGTAAAATTTCAAACGGACGTGGCACTGCCCAAGACGTACTGGAAGCATCAGCAAACGCGTTTATCAACGCCATTAATCGCGTCTTAATGAGTGATAGAAATATCGAACAGAAACAGGCACATATTTAACATTACTCGCTTTTATTTATTAATAACCCATAGGAGGTATGTGTCATGAAAAAGCAAATTGCCTTATTACCTGGTGATGGCATCGGGCAAGAAATCATTCATGCTGCCAAAGATGTATTAAATGCAGTCGCGAAGCAGTTTAATCATACATTTGTATTTCAAACTTATGATATTGGTGGAGTTGCAGTAGATCGACACGAAACACCTTTGCCGGAAGAAACGATCAGTGCTTGTGAAAAAGCGGATGCCATTCTGTTAGGGGCAGTTGGAGGACCGAAGTGGGATGTCTATCCAACTCATTTAAGACCTGAAAAAGGATTACTAGGCATAAGAAAGGCGTTAGGATTGTTTGCAAATTTACGTCCTGTGAAAGGCTTTCCAGAGCTGCTACATGCATCACCTTTAAAAGAGGAAGTTGTGAAGGGGAGCGACCTATTAATTGTTCGTGAACTAACTGGAGGCATTTACTTCGGTAAGCCTAGTGAACGTAGACATGATGGCAAGGAAGTCGTTGATACTCTAGTTTATCAACGATTTGAAATTGAAAGAATTGTAGAAAAAGGATTTGAAGCAGCACGCCTACGGCGAAAGCATTTAACTTCTGTAGATAAAGCTAATGTTATGGAGTCGAGTCGAGTTTGGAGAGAAGTAGTAGAAGAGAAGAGCAGGGATTATCCAGATGTAGAAGTGGAGCATTTACTAGTAGATGCTGCTGCAATGAAACTCATTACAAACCCAACACAATTTGATGTTATCGTAACGGAAAATTTATTTGGGGATGTCCTGAGTGATGAGGCTTCTGTTTTAACTGGCTCATTAGGAATGTTACCATCAGCAAGCTTACGTTCAGATGGTGTAGGATTATATGAACCAGTACACGGTTCTGCACCGGATATAGCTGGAAAAGGAATTGCGAATCCAGTTGCAATGGTATTATCTGCAGCCTTAATGTTGCGTCACTCTTTCCAAATGGAAGAAGAGGCTTTAGCAATTGAAGCAGCAGTGGAGTCCGTTTTAAACGAAGGGTATCACACAGCAGATCTACACGTGAAAAATGGAAAAATAGTTGGAACGAAGGAAATGACAGAACGTCTTGTTGATGCTCTTTCTTCCACCAATGCAACGGAAAGTATTATGAATTGTTATTCTTAATCGGAAATGAGTAAGGAGTTGATCAATATGTCAAAGCCGAAGACGATCATTGAAAAAATATGGGATCAGCACGTAGTCCATCAAGAGGATGGAAAACCGGATTTGTTGTACATTGATCTTCACCTCGTCCATGAAGTTACTTCTCCTCAAGCCTTCGAAGGCTTGAGGTTGAAGGGACGAAAAGTACGACGACCGGATCGGACGTACGCTACGATGGATCATAACGTACCAACTCGTGATCGTCATGTAATTAAAGATCAAGTTTCAAAGACACAAATGGAAAAGTTAAAAGAAAACTGTGAGCAATTTGGCGTAGAATTAGCCGATATTCATCATCCTGATCAAGGGATTGTCCACGTAATTGGACCAGAACTCGGTTTAACACAGCCGGGGAAGACGATTGTTTGTGGAGATAGCCATACTTCTACTCATGGAGCCTTTGGAGCGCTAGCATTCGGTATTGGAACGAGCGAAGTAGAGCACGTTTTAGCTACACAAACATTATGGCAAGCAAGGCCGAAAACATTAAACGTAAAAGTAAATGGCCAACTAGGGGTTGGTGTAACAGCAAAAGACCTTATTTTAGCAATCATAGCTAAATACGGTATTCGCTTCGGGACAGGATATGTTATTGAGTATACAGGTGAAGCTGTTCGTTCGTTGTCAATGGAAGAACGTATGACAGTGTGTAACATGTCCATTGAAGCTGGTGCTAGAGCAGGATTAATTAGTCCTGACGAAACAACTTTTTCCTACATGAAAGGAAGACGTCATGTACCAAAAGGAGCGGACTTTGAAGCTGCTGTGGAACAGTGGAAAGCATTGGCCACTGATGAGGGAGCAACTTACGATGCAACAGTGGAAATCAATGCTGAGGAAATTGAGCCTCAAGTAACATGGGGGACAAATCCAGGAATGTGTATACCTGTAAGTGCCTCAGTACCGAATCCACAAACAGTTGAACAAGAAAGCAAAAAAGAAGATATTGAAAGGGCTCTATCCTATATGGGTCTAGAACCTGATCAACCAATTTCTTCAGTTGAAATTGAACATGTATTTATCGGATCTTGTACGAATTCACGCCTAAGTGATTTACGGAAAGCAGCTAACGTGATTCAAGGGAAAAAAGTCCATCCGAATGTGCAAGCGATTGTCGTACCCGGTTCCTTTACTGTAAAGATGGAAGCCGAAAAAGAAGGATTAGATGTTATTTTTAAACAGGCTGGATTTGAATGGCGAGAAGCCGGCTGTAGTATGTGCTTAGCAATGAACGATGATATCGTCCCACCAGGAGAACGGTGTGCATCAACATCAAATCGAAACTTTGAAGGACGTCAAGGAAATGGTGCTCGAACGCACTTAGTAAGTCCTGAAATGGCTGCAGCAGCAGCGATTGAGGGCCGATTTGTTGACGTTAGAAAATATGCAAAACCGGCTCTAAGTTAGGAGGAGGGGAATGAATGGAACCGATTCGCAAACATGAAGGCCTTGTATATCCATTAAACCGTGCAAATATTGACACAGACCAAATTATTCCAAAACAATTTTTGAAACGAATTGAACGTCAAGGGTTTGGTCAATTTTTATTTTACAATTGGCGCTTCGACGAACAAGACAATCTACGACCAGAATTTTCGTTGAATAATCCGAAATACAACGACGCTACCATTTTAGTAGCTGGTGAAAACTTTGGATGTGGATCGTCTCGAGAGCATGCACCATGGGCATTACTTGATTATGGTTTTAAAATTATTATAGCACCTAGCTTTGCTGACATTTTCTTCAATAATTGTATTAAAAATGGTATACTGCCAGTTATATTAAGTGAAGATGGTGTGGAAACGTTGATCAATAACGCGGAAAGCACTTCTTATAGCATTACAGTTAATTTAGAAAATCAAACGGTTAAGGATGAAAATGGATTTCACGAACAATTCGACATTTCTTCTTATCAGAAAGAAATGTTGTTAAACGGATGGGATGAAATTGCTGTTACCTTAACTCACGAACAAAAAATTGAGCAGTATGAAAAAGTAAAATGATAATTGAGGAGAGTGAAGACGTTGGGAATTGCTTAAATGGACAAAAAATTACGGATGCGATGGAACAGTTAGGGAATGTCGTACATCGTACTCCCTTAACAACTTCAAAAACGATGAACCGTGTTACAGGTAAGAACATTTATTTTAAGATGGAAAATCAACAAAAAACAGGGGCGTTTAAGGTACGTGGAGCTACCTATAAAATTGCCCAACTGACGCAGCAACAAGCTGTTAGGGGAGTTATCGCAGCTTCTGCTGGTAATCATGCACAAGGTGTAGCTCTAGCAGCAGCAAAAAAAGGGATTGAAGCAAAAATATTCATGCCGGAAAAGACACCTGAAGCGAAAGTGATTGCAACGAAGAGTTATGGGGCTAAAGTTGTGTTAACGGGTGAATCATTTCAAGAGGCATATGAAGCCGCCATGAAAGAACAGCGGGAAGCCAATAGTGTATTTATCCATCCTTTTGATGATGTTGATATAATGGCAGGTCAAGGTACAGTTGCAATGGAAATGCTCCAACAACAACCAATGCTTGATACGTTAATCGTCCCAATAGGTGGAGGAGGATTAATAAGTGGTATTGCAGTTGCAGCCAAGTTTATTAATCCGAAAATCAAGGTTATTGGAGTTCAAGCTGAGGGTGCTAGTGCTACGTATAACTGCTATCACCAGCAAGGGCCGTTTGCTTTACGACAAGTTAGTACGATTGCTGACGGAATTGCGGTAAAAAAACCAGGAGTTTTAACATTGCCCATTATAGAACAATATGTTGATGACATCGTAACCGTTTCGGATACAGACATTGCATCCGCAATGATTTGTGCATTAGAAAGAAGTAAAACTTTAATTGAAGGTGCAGGAGCAAGTGCTTTTGCAGCATTACTCGTTCACGGCCATCGCCTTCAATCACAGCATTGTGGAGTGATCGTAAGTGGTGGAAATATGGATTTATCAAAGATGGCACATATACAATCGTTAGCCAACCAAAACCAACTGATTAATATATCATAAAGAGAGAAAGAAGATTTCATTCCAGAATGAAATCTTCTTTTTTATTATTTCTTTCTACCTATTCACAAAATATTTAGCAAAATGTAGTTGAACATTTTTTATAAACAACGTATAATTTTATTCATTATACAAGACTATCTACCTATTACTAAATAACTATAAATACAATCTTGTGATAAGTTGGCAAACCATGTTGAAAAACTGGGACGCAAAGCCACGGGCCTAACGATTCGTATGAAATTATGGTAGCCGGGTTGCCGCAAAATTGAATGCACAGTTGATAGCACAACTGATTCAATTTTGAATCATTGTGCTTTTTTTGTGTGAAAATAGAAGAGTCTTAGTAGCTAGGATACTTTTCGATGATACATATTGTTAGCGAAAGTGTAAGCGGGGTAAAATCAAGATTCATAGGAGAGAGTATTTAGTGGGAAAAGATAATGATGCGTTTTATCAATCTGCTAATGGTTGGTATAAAGAGCTAAGTAAAATTGTTAATCATCTTCGTGTTGGCATTTGGTCATACGATGTGATTGAGAAGAAAGTGTTATATGTCTCAAAAGGAATAGAGTACATTTACGGTGTAAATAAAGAAGTGTTTTTTAATAATTCCGATCTCTGGAAAAAATTTATTCATCACGATGATCAATCTGTAGTAGAAGACCGTCAAGCTAAGCTGTGGTCAGGGGAAAACTTGCTTCATGAATACCGTATTGTAAGACCAAATGGGGACATTGTATGGGTAGTAGATGAAACAATCCCTATTTTGAATGAACATAATGAGTTAGTTCAATTAGTTGGAATTATTCAAGATAACACGAGACAAAAATTGATACAAAAAAAATTACAAGAAACAGTTAATTATGATGAAGTAACCGGGGCACCTAACCGAAAGGAATTGCAAAAATATTTCGCCCATATTATTCAAAAAAACAAACAAAAGACATTAGTGTTAAATATTGATTTAGATGGTTTTAAACGAATTAACAATTCTTTAGGTCATATGATTGGGGACGAAGTATTAAGAGTTGCCGCCCAAAGAATACAACATGTCACAGGTAAAAATGGTGTTTTCTTCCGTTTGGAAAGTGATGAATTTTTAGTGGTACTGACTACAAAAAATTTGTCGTATGAGAAGTTGCTTCAGCAAATTATTCAAGAATTCGAAAGGCCCATTACGATTGGAACAGAAGAAATCTTTTTAACTGTTAGTATGGGAATATGCTTTTACCCAAAGGATGGGGAAACGTTTGATACAATTATGTACCATGTCAATGCTGCGTTAAGACAAGCGAAAAGTTATGGCAAGAACAATTATCAAATATATACACCGGAAATGAACGATGAATCATATCGCTTATTATCTATAGAGAAGGACCTACATTATGCGATTGAAAAGAACGAACTGTTCATGGTTTATCAGCCAAGGTTAGCGTTACCGATGAATCGTATTGTTGGTGCGGAGGCTTTAATTCGTTGGCGCCATCCGAAATGGGGGATTGTATCTCCGGCTGAGTTTATTAGTATTGCGGAACAAGGGAATATGATTGATGATATTTCTACATTTGTGTTTCGCTCAGTTTGTACTCAACTTAAAAGGTGGCAGCAAGATGGATATGATGTAAAAACGATTTCCCTGAACTTATCTGCAAAGAATTTCTTAAATGAAGGATTAACGGAAACAATTGGTAAAATTATCGAAGATACAGGTGTGTCTCCTCAGTTTATTGAAATTGAAATTACAGAATCGTCGATTTTATCAGCTGAAACGGTAGTGAAAAGAGAATTAGAAAAATTGAAGGAGATGGGATTCAGAATTGCGCTTGATGATTTTGGTACCGGATATTCTTCTATTTCCTATTTACGACGTTACCCTATTGACACGTTAAAAATTGACCGTACATTCATTCGAGATCTTGAAAAAAATGAAAGAGATCTTACCATTGTGAAAAATATTATTAATCTCGCACAAGACTTAGGCATGACTGTTGTTGCTGAAGGTATTGAAACAGTCAAACAATACGATTTAATTCGTTTGAACGGTTGTAATGAAGTACAAGGGTACCTGTTTAGTAAACCTGTTATGGATCTAAAGATGACGAATTTCCTAGAAGAAAAAGTAATGTTATCAACAAAAAACGAAAAGGACATAACGGATGAACGGAAACACAAGCGTGTCATTTTACACTTACCCCTGAAAGCAATACTTCGTAAACCATCCTTACAGAAAAGTGAGGAAATTGCTGAAGTATTAGTTGAAAATATTAGTGTTAAAGGTTTGAAATTTATATCTCCATTACATTTAGAAACAGATGTACTTTACACCCTTGAAACCAACCTATGTGGCAAGACTATTACGCTCTCAGGAACAATCGTTTGGTCAGAGAATGTTGGATTCGATATATATAAATACGGTGTTCAATTTCAGTTATCTGAAAAAGATCAGAAACTATTGAACTCCTTACTCAAAACGTTAAAACATTTAGTAACCCAGTCACCTAAATCTGTAGAAGGTTGGTTTATTGATACGAACGCTTTTAGCTTTTTGAAAAGACAATATAAAAATAAAAACAAACAATAAGAACGCTTGGAAAACCAAGCGTTCTCTGTTTACCATAGTCCAGGTCCATGCCCATGCCATGGATGAAGCTTACCATGATGGTGATGTCCATGGTAATGTCCATGGTGATAGTGATCATAATGAGGATAATGTCCATAACCGTGATAAAAAGGATAGCCATAATCGTATCCGACCCACGGTTGATACCCTTGAAACCCTTGAAACCCTTGTGCAGCTGTTCCTGCTGCTGCTCCTAATAAGAAAGGAACAACTGGCCAAACTCGTTCTTGCTCACCATGTTGCGCTTGCATTGGATCTGGAAATTGTGGAAATTGATTATACATTGAAAGTCCCCCTTATGTGAATTCATAACCATTTTATGAAAGTTTCTTCGGATTGGTTTTTTGCACATAAGATATATTATTGTAGAAGAAAATAACGTAAATAGGTTCATAATGGGGGGTTCTGCACCAATGATTCCTTTTAAAAGGTTGAAAAAATAGGCGTTTATCTACAAAAAAAGACTGAAATGTTTACGCATTTCAGTCAATCCTAGGAAAAGTAGGTATATTCGACCTCTACCCTGGCTGAAACAGAAAGCATACCTGGTTCGGTTGGGAATTCAACATTAGATACCATTGTATTTATCATTGTTTGCGGAGTGCTTGTGCTTGTTAACTCCGTAATCCGTTCAGGTGTACGGTGAAGTGATACACCGATTGTTTCAGCAGTCGATGACGCTTTTTTTTGTGCATTTTGCAACGCCATACGTAATGCTTTTTCGTAATACACGTCCGATTGTAACACGGTGAACTGAATGTTTGAGACATAATTAGCACCATTCGATATAGCTTTATCAACGATTTGACCTATATTAGAAATGTTGTTGGACTGAATGATCATCATGTGTGTTACACGATATCCACGGAATATTTGTTTGCCATTTTCATAGTCATATTCCATGTTAACGTGAAACTCCTTTGTTTGAATATGCTCCCTATCTATCTGTAACTGAAGCAGTGCGTCAATTACACGGGAAGATGCTAATCCATTTTCTGATAAAGCAGTATTTAAACTTTCGTGTATTGTTATGACACCAAGTGTAATATAAGCTACATTAGGTTCGATGTTCACTTTTCCTTCTCCATATACCTTCAAAATGGAAGGATGGTTTCGAGTTGGAACTCTAGGAGATTGAATCATGGAGTAATCATAATTCAATGGGAACGCCTCCTTTCTATTCTTATATAATGTATTCAATAAGTTAAGTCTTGATATTAGGAGGAACATGAATGAGTAAAGCGATGTTTTTAGATCGAGATGGAGTCATTAACGAAGTACTGACGAATCGAGTAAAGTTTGTCAATAAGCCGAAAGATTTTTATTTTTTAGATGGTGTTGGTGAAGCGATAAAATTATTTAATGACAGTGGCTATAAAGTGTTTGTTGTCACAAATCAAGGTGGGATCGGTCTCGGGCACATGAAAGAATCGGATTTACATAAAGTGCACGACAAAATGCGTGAAGACTTAAAGGAGTACGGAGCAGTCATCAATGATATAGCTTACTGTCCCCATAAGCCCCATGCGAATTGTCCATGTCGTAAACCAAAGCCGAAAATGATTCTTGATTTAGCTGAAAAATATGACATTGATGTAAAACAGAGTTTTATGGTTGGTGATCGAGAAGCTGATATTCTTGCAGGGAAACGCGCAGGAACGAAAACTGTATTAATTGGGAATAGGGAGGAAGTAAATATCGAGGCGGATGCAGTGTTTTCCGATTTATTATCGGTAGCGAACTGGTTGTCTGAATACGAGTAGGGTTTATTTTTTTCAATTTTTCGTTAAATGTTTTATTATAGAGAGAGAAATAACAGGGAGGGGTTAACATGTCTGAAAAGGTAACGATTAAAGTAAACGATAACGGATCGTTTCGAGTGAGCGGTGATGTTGAACTGGTGGATGCTGAGGGAAATGTGTTTGAAACGAAAAAGAGCTTCTCACTATGTCGTTGTGGTCAGTCAGCGAAAAAGCCATTTTGTGACGGAACACATAAAAAAATTGATTTTGATAGCAAACCTAGGGCAAAATAAAGAAACGCTGTTGAGTTCTACTCAACAGCGTTTCTTTCGATTAAAGTTTGTTCATTTCACTTTTTAATTGTAATAAATGTCGTCGGGAATCTTCCCTAATGTCCATAAATGTTTCCATAACATCCTTAGGGAAAGTGTATTCACGTAAAAATTTATCATACATTGAAATGTTCCGGTGTTCTGCATGAATAACTGTTTTGAAAGCCTGCCTTAAGGATGACTCCCGTACTACATAGTGCTCAGCATTGGCGTTATGTGTAGGAACTGAAATGTCGTATTTCCCGGCTAAGTATAGTAGATCTTTTACATTTTCTTTATCAGCAAACTGAATCTCAGTAAAAGGCTTTGGCGTTCCATATTGCTCCATGATGACATCGTAACGTACTTGAGCTAGAAATTCATCTTCAAGAGCATATGTAATCGCTTTGTTTAAATCAATCGATTGGTCCTGTAGTGCGCCCTTTGCCCCAAAATGATTTGGTATTTGGGCATGTACTGTCATATGTAGGCTCAATAAAAAAACAATGCAAGTGGAAATCACAATTCTCATTCCATACCACCTCGTTCTTATAATCATTATATTAATACATTTCCCCAGTTTGGAAACATCATTCACACCTATAAGACGAATACATACTACATAATGAGATAGGAGTTTCATTTTCACTTCTATATAGGAAAAAAGTTACATATATATGGAATTGGTATACCAGTGAGTGTTTCAGAAAAAGGCAACCCTGTTGAAAGATAGGGGCGCAAAGCTACAGGTTTAAGTAATACATCAGGTGTGTACTACTAGACGGCTGAGCTGCCTGAAATACTGATGTATTTTAGGGGGAATGAGATGATACGCAAGGCTGGTTTGAACTTGGATCAAGAATGGGTTGAGTTAATTCTTGAAGCATTAAGAGAAGGGATAAGTAAGGAGGAGATTCTAAAATATTTAGGAGAGAATAATCAGAAGTAGAGCAGAGCAAAAAATGTTCTCCATAACAAACAATAACCTTCCATATATGGTATAATAATGAAAAGGAAGGTGTCCATATTATGATCGGAGAACGGATTAGAAAGTACCGTAAATATAGAAAGATGTCTCTATCAGAGCTTGCTGAAAAAGCAGGTGTCGCAAAATCGTATATAAGTTCCATAGAGAGAAATATACAATCCAATCCATCTGTTCAATTTCTTGAAAAAGTAGCCCAAGTTCTTGGTATACCAGTGAATCTTTTACTATTTCAAGAAGAAGAAAACCAGTTGAAACAAACACTTGATGCTGACTGGTTACAATTAGTTCAAGAGGCAATGACTTCAGGAGTATCAAAAGAAGAGTTTAAAGATTTTATTGAATATAATAAGTGGAAACAGGAACAGAAAGAATAACAAAACGTTCAACGGGATCAACTACCGATTGAACGTTTTTTATGTGCGAACGGCAGATGGTTTTCGTTTAACCTTGTTGTAAATAACGATTGTCACGATGAGAAAATAGGCACCATACAGTAAAAGTGAGCCTGTGATACTTTCAGTAGTTTGGTAACCAGCAAGCGTGAATATGATGATTCGAGGCAGTATACCAAATGAAGTAGCAATTGTAAACATAACCCAATTTACGTTTGTACTACCACACATAATGTTGACGACCGGTGAAGGCAAGATAGGAAATATACGTACACCTAATATCGTAATAAATGCATGTTCTTGAAATAACGTATCATAATGTTTTGCCTTTTCATACTTATTCAAGAAGTTTCGCATGAAATCTCTGAATCCATACCGTGCCATAAAAAACATTGTCATCGTCCCAGTCATAACACCTGTGAAAATAATAAGGGTGCCTGTTACGACTCCAAACAACGAACCGACAATTCCAGTCGCAACGATGAACGGAACGATTGGAAAGAATACAAGTAATGAGAAAAAGAATATACTTATATAAATCGCTAAGTCATTGCCCGAGTGAATGGTAAATAAAAGTGTATCTTTGGTTAAAACAAATGATAATACGATTACGGCATAGATAATAATGGAAATCCATTTCTTCATGTCATCACCCTTTTATAAACTAAAAAAACAGCCTTGATTTATGTATGACAATCATCAAGGCTGCTTAGTCCTGTTTGTTCTTTATAGAATTTCTCCTTTGATAGACATATAAACTAGCGCCAATCAGAATGAAAACGGATCCTATTAAGAAATAATTAAAAAACGGCGTAGAAGTTGAAGGCAATCGTTTATCTACAGGCAATACCCCACCTAACGTTCCTTCAACATAAACTTTGAATTGAAACTCGCTTCCTAAACCTTGAAATTCGTTTGTAAGTTCAGTCGGAATCTCAATGAGGAATAACAAATTTTCGCTCGTTTCACTTTGTAGAGTACGCTCATCTAATTGCTGAAAATCTTTAAGTTTACCATTGAAAATGGTATTTTCACCTTCGTCTTTTATCTGTAGTAAAAGTTGATTATAAAAATGTTCAGATCCATCTGTAAACGTATTGTTGATCAAATATGTTAATTGCTCTTTCCCGTTATTCGCAATTTGAAAAGAGCGGGCGACCGAATCCCCAGGTTTCGTATTACGTAAGTCAAAAAGGATTTTTTGTGGTTTTACAGATATATCGATTACTGCTTGGCGTTCATTATCGTGAGTACTAGCAATAGTTGAAATCGGTATCAACACGAGAAGGAAAAAGATTATCATTATGTGAGTTTTTCTCATAACTTTGCTCCTCAATGTCTAGTTAATAGGTAGAAAAGGTGGGAGGACCCACCTTTTCTTGTAAGATGCAAATTAATCAGTTACTTCTTCGTTATGTGTAGCGTCACCTTTTGTTCTAGGGTCTGGCATGCTATCACCGTCAGCAGAACTTTCTACTTCGTTGTTAATTTCGCCATTTCCATGATTCGTATCTACATGAACACCATCCCACTGAGTGGCTTCCAGATTAAAGAAGAAATCTACACTATCACCTTGGAATTTATTTTGGACATATGTTCCATCGTTATTAAGATCGTTGTTATCGATAAATGTAATTTGAATAAATACATCGTCAATATCTGATGGATTTACAGGAATACCACGATAATCAGTATCATCAACGACTAATGGGGCAAGGTTGATCCGATTAGAACCGTCAGATGCAAGGTAATCAGTTTTAATTTTATTTACGTATGAACCATCAACAAGATCCGCTAATGTTAAAGTTTCACCGTCCTTTACGACGTTTTCTCTAGGTTCCCAATTAGTAGATTCTCCATCTACGTTCATAAAATCAATTTTAAATTGCGCCAAAAATTCTGATTCTGTGTTTGAACCACCATTTACAGCATTCGTGTCATCAACGAAGTTGTCAGACGTAACATCTAGCAATACCTCTTTAATAGCTAGTGTACCTGTATTTCTTAGTTCAAAAATTCTTTGAATGTTATCACCAGGCTTTAAGTTGGAAAGGTCAAACGAAATAGGCTTATTATGACTCTTTCCGACCTCCAAATCTAGTGTACCTGCTGCAAAGTGGTTGTTGATTGTTGCAGTATCGTTAAATGCTGCCCACGTTCCACCTCCAACTAATGAAATGCCTAGAGCAGCAGACGCTACCCCCATACCAATTTTCTTCTTAATACTCATTCATCTTCCTCCTTATTCCCTCATGTCGAGGTATGTAATATTTATATTGAACCCTTATGTCAAAGCATAAGAGGAACAATCCTTTACGAATTTGTATTTTCTAGTTTTGTTTCTTTCGGCGGATCGATTTCTTTAAAAGCTTTTAGTAACGTAATCACAGAGTAAATGACTAGCAGTACGCCTGGAATAATTAGTAGTAATGCAGCTCCAGCATTTGACCTGGAAAACTCAATAAAGTAACCGAGTATTGGAATGGAAAAACCAGTATAAACACCAGTAACATTAATTGCAGGAACTAAGTTCATATCAGGTTGAGCGTTGTTATCCCCTTTTGTTTGAAAGTAAAGTCGCCCTTCACGGTCAATTACGTCAATAATCCGGTGTGTGACAAACGAATTATCCCTTTGCATGAACGTTACAATATCGTTCGTTTTTAATACGGAAGGGTCTTCAACAGGTTTTAGTGCAATGACTGATCCCGTAGAAAATGTTGGTTCCATCGATCCAGATAGAACCGTTTTAAACTCATATCCAAATAATTTAGGTTCGCCATCTGATGCTTTTGAAGAAATGAATACGAAAATCATAAATAATAGTGTTAGAGCTAGAATTGTAGAAATTGTTCTACTAGCAACCTTTTTATAGTTAATTTTTTTTCTCATGAATATCACCTCGTGAATTTATTCTTTTCTTGTGTCTGTGCTGTCTTCGGATGTATCTTCTGAACTAGCATCCTGAGTAGAATCATCATTTTGTTCACCCTCAGTATCGTCTAACGTTGAGTCGGCATTTTCGTTTTCCTCACTTAGGCCTACGTCTTCCTCACTGTTAGTGACGTCATTTTCCTGTACCTGTTGTTGCTCATTACTGTCATCGTTTTCAGCCGTCTCCTCATCGCTTTCTGTTTCACCATTTCCCGTTTGACTAATTGTAGTTTCTTCATCATTTTCTTCGTCCTCGCTATTCGCTTTTGAGGCCTTTTTATTGTTGTTCTTTTCATTCATAATGACAGCGTCTTTTTCACAGTTCTCAAGATAAATAATGTTGTCACTTTTCATGTATGAATACCCGTCTTCATCTTGATTGTTTTTCCCAGGATGGTCCTTAGGTCTTCGAACTACAAAGCGATATTTCTTTCCTTCTTCAATAGCCGAAGATTCAATTACGCCTTCCTCCCCTGATTCAAGGAAAGAAACGGTCCCTGTGTCAACGGGATCCCCCATGAACTCATGTTTGTCATTTACTTCGTAGAGAAAGAAGCGCCAGGTTGAGTACTTCATATCTTCTGCATCATCGTCGTTTATAATTGTCGAGTAAATGGTGTTACAATCTCCCCAAGCTCTTGTACCGTCAAATGTTAAGGAGCTTTTATCCCAATAATCCACATCCCATTTTGCATGAAGATAATTAGCGATTGTTTCTACATCATTAAACGCTGCTCCAGTATTCGAGGTTAGGTAGATACCGGTGATGATCATCGAATACCAAATTGCCATAATTTGAAACACCAATAAAACTCTTTTTAGCCTTCGCTTACCATACCTTTGTAATCGTGTAGAACGGATTTTCCTCACCCTCTTTACCTATTCAGTTTGAAAAATACATCTTTGATATCATTTATATGAAAAGGCTCGTTATTTTAATGTTAATTGTTCTCTTTAAAGAACAATTAAGTTACATTAAGTTATTTCCTGCTTAATAATCATATGTGTTAAATAAAGAACTAACCGTTTCTTATAATGAACACACTTTATATATAAGTCTTTTATCCTACAAATATGACTCGTTTTTTTAAAAAATTTCCAAATGTTGAATATACATAATGACAAAGACTTACTCAGTGGAAAGTAATCTCGAATAAAAAAATTAAGAAAAAGGGGGAAAGATTTGATAAAATGAAGGAGTATATAGGTAAATGCTATATGTGTGAGAAGCATGTTTATTGCTTAAGTGGATTTTTTGAAGGTATGTACTTTGAAAATGCACTTTACTGTTTCGTTTGCTCTCAAAAATATATAGAAAGGAATGAAGAATAATGACACATATACCAAAAAATATTGTAGCAACATTCTCAATTGTAGGATTTGATCCAGAAACTGAAGAACTAGGTGTAGCTGTACAATCGAAATTTATTGGTGTCGGTTCTGTTGTACCATGGGCAAAAGCGGGAGTAGGAGCTGTTGCAACACAAGCATTGGCTAATCCATCATATGGTCCAAATGGATTGAACTTAATGGAAGAAGGCAAGACAGCAGAAGAAGCAGCTGAAATTTTAGTAGCAGAAGATGAAGGTAGAGAAGAGCGTCAATTCGGGATTATTGATGCAAAAGGAAATGCTTATACATATACAGGAGAAAATTGTGTTCCATGGGCTGGTGGTAAGGCGGGGAAGCACTATGCTGCCCAAGGTAACATTTTAGTGAGCGAAGAAACAGTAGAAGCAATGGCTAATACTTTCGAAAATGCGAAAGGTTCCTTGGCGGAACGTCTTTTAGAGGCATTGGATGCTGGACAAGGTGCTGGCGGAGATAGTAGAGGTAAGCAATCTGCAGCCATTTACATTGTTAAAGAAAAGGGTGGATACGGAGGTCATAACGATCGTTATGTCGACCTTCGAGTCGATGACCATCCAGATCCAATTAAAGAATTGATTCGCATTTATCAACTACAACAACTGTACTTTGGCCAAACGAAGCCTGAGAATGTGTTAGCGATTGAGGGACAGGTAAAAAAGGAATTAAGTGAAGAACTTGTACGCTTAGGCTATTTAAAGGCGGAGGATGTTGACGAAGATACGTTCTATAAAGGGCTAACAAGCTTTATTCATGTAGAAAACTTTGAAGAGCGTGAATTAGAGCGGGGGAAAATTGATAAAGAAGTACTCCAATTTATGAAAAATAAATCGTAATAAAAATGGGCTAGGTACCTCCTAGCTCATTTTTTGTTTACATACGTACCCACGTCTGACCTGCATCCACGGTCTTATACATAACATCCCGTTACGGGCTGTTATACGATAAACGTAAATTGTTGTGCATGAAATAATGTGTTAGGAATGAAACGACGATTACATAACAAACGATTCAATTGTCTTTTATGTTAACGGAATTTGGTTGTAAAATCGACAAAAAAAGGATAGTTAAGGAAGTTCTAGATATTCTAAGAAAGATATCACTTTTTCTAGGGGAAGGTGTCCTTGTTTGAAATATAAAGGAAGACTGACGGCAACGACATTGACTACACTAGCAGCAACGGTAAATATATATATTGACTACTTAGAATTGGGATTCGTCAAAGTAAGTGATGTACTCATTCACATCTTTTTTATTCTTATTGCTTGGCTTTTAGGAAAACAGTATGACAGGGTACAATATAATGCTCGTAAGCTGGAAAAACAAAAACTAGAAAGCCGTTATCAAAATGAAAAATATCGTTCTTTATTTGAGCATAATCCCGATGCTGTATTTGAACTAAATAAAAACGGCAAATTTATCGCTGGGAATCCTTCGTTAGAAAAGTTAACTTTATGCAAACAAGAAGATTTGTTAGGGTCGTCTTTTATTCCATTTATCCATCCTTTGGATATTGAAAAAGCAGTGAGTCACTTTCGTGGAGCACTAAAAGGAAACATGCAGCAATACAATATCCGGGTTGTAAGAAGAGGGGGGGAGGTTCGTTATGTATATGTAACGTCCTTTCCTAATTATGTTGGCGACACCATTACAGGAACATACGGTATTGCCAAGGATATTACAGAGGCAAAATTAGCAGAAGACGAAATAAAAAAGGTAAAAACCAATTTACAAACAACGTTACGTGAGCAACAAGGTATGACCCTTAAAATAGTCAAGAAAAATCAGCAATTTATCGTTCAATTAAGTGATGGAGAACTATTGTATCGAATGGGTTTGACCCCTGACTTGATTACCGGAAAATCACTTCAGTCCTTCTTTTCTAAAGAACGGGCAGAACAGATGGAGAAATGGTTTAACCAAGCTTGGAGTGGTAAGGAAGTTGAATATGTAGGGGAATATAAAGGGATTACCTACTTAGTTGCATTACGCCCAGTGAAGCAGGACGGTAAAGTCGTTGAAATTATTGCATCGGGAATTGATATATCAGACCGAAAACGTGCAGAGGAAGCATTAGAGAAAAGTGAAGAAAAGTACCGGATTATTGCTGAGAATACATCCGATATTATTATTGTATTAAATGAAGATTGTGCGATTACCTTCATTTCACCATCCTATCAACAATTGCTCGGATTCGATCCGGAGGATTTAATAGGTAAGACAGACCTCCATTTTGTTCACCCGGAAGACGTTGATATGTTACAAGAAAAAATTTACGAAGTAAAACAAGATGAAAAACCAATATCTACATTGTTTCGCGGACAGACTTCTGAGGGGGAGTACGTGTGGCTTGATACGAATTTAACCCCTGTATTGAAAGAACAAAAATTACAGTCTATCATCATCGTTAGTCGAGATATAACGGAACGTAAGCAATTGGAAGAGGAACTGTCTCATATGGCTTATCATGACTTACTAACTGGATTGGCTAATCGGCGAAAGTTCGAAGACTCGATGAAAGAAGCAATCTTTGAAGCACGGAACCAAGGAAGTCATGCAGCATTAATTTATTTTGATATCGATCGATTTAAAATTATTAATGATACGTTAGGCCATGATATTGGAGACTTACTCTTACAACATGTGGGAGCCCGCTTGAAAAACGTTGTCCGACAAAACGATTTATTGATAAGGATGGGGGGAGATGAATTTGCTCTCATATTGTCTACCGTAGAGGACTATTCAATTGTTCACCTCCTAGCTGAACGAATTATTAAGGTGTTTCAAGAACCATTTTACGTTGAAGGTAAAGAAATTAATGTGACTACAAGTGTTGGGATAAGTTATTTCCCAGAACATGGAGAGGATATAAACAGTTTATTACAAGCTGCTGACCATGCGATGTATACAGCAAAAGAGAAAGGAAAAAATCAATACCATGTCTATATGCCTGAACTCATACGCAATCGGTATAATCGATTGCAATTAGAAAATGATTTACGTAAAGCTGTACAAAGAAAAGAATTGTATGTGCTATATCAACCGAAGGTGTGTACAAACTCAAATGAGATAGTAGCTGTTGAAGCCTTAGTACGTTGGAATCATTCGGAGTATGGGGTAATTCCACCGGACGTATTTATTCCCATTGCTGAAGAAACCGGTTTTATAAATACAGTAGGTGATTTTGTTCTTGAAGAAGCTTGCAAACAAAATGTTCGTTGGCAACAAAAGGGATATCCTTCCATGCGGGTATGTGTAAATTTATCAGTCAACCAATTTTTATCACAAGATTTAATGGAAATGATACAAAAACATTTGGAAAAAACGGGAATGTCAGCTTGGTATTTAGAATTAGAAATTACAGAAACAATTATGATGAGGGATGTAGATCATACAATTGAGCAATTAAACCGATTGAAAGAACTTGGTGTTAAAATTTCTATTGATGACTTTGGAACTGGTTATTCGTCGTTAAGTATGATTCAACAGTTACCAATTGATACATTAAAAATTGATCGTAGTTTTGTTCAAAACATCCCTGAAAATAAAAATAATATGGCGATTACTTCATTAGTGATTGAAATGGGGAAAAAACTAAGCATGGCGGTCGTGGCTGAAGGTGTTGAGAACGAAGAGCAACGTCAGTTCCTGCGGAAACATGGCTGTGACGTGTACCAAGGGTATTACTTTAGTCCACCTGTAAACGGAGAAGAAATAGAAAATCTGTTCAAAAAAAGAAGTGAGACGTAGGTGAGGATAGGTTTACTCATCTACTTTTTTCGTACATAAAAAATTGAATACCGGCATGTCGAATGCTATTTCAAAGTAAATATAAGTAATAAAAACACTGCTTTTATATAGGTTTTTCAAAAGGGGAAGTGATCAATATCAAGAAGATTGCAATTCTTTTTATAAGTGCAGGTGTTATAATGCTTTTGTCCTCAGTTTGGAAGATAGATAATGTTAAAAACAATCAACATATTGCATTACAACAAGCAAAAGTGGCCCTTGAAACAAAGCAAAAAAAACCAATATCTATAAAAAAGGTAGATGAAAACATAGGAGATGATGAAAACAGTGATGAACTCCCGGTCAATGTACTCGGTGTTCTCTATTTACCAACAATCGAGGGTGAGCTTCCAATCATTGAAGGAACAAATGAGGAACAGTTAGAGTATGGTGTTGGTTATTACACAGCATCATCAATGCCAGGTGAAAATAATCAAATTTTGTTATCAGGCCATCGAGATACAGTTTTTAAACGTTTAGGTGATTTGAGGGTCGGTGATGAGGTCATGATCGATGTTTCATATGGGTCATTCGTCTATAAAATTGTTGATACGGAGGTAGTCGATGCAGATGATACAACTGTCATCCGCTCTACATATCCAGAGGAACTTTTAACGATTTCGACATGTTATCCATTTCGTTATATCGGCAATGCACCCCAGCGTTATATTGTATATGCGAAGCCGGTCTCATAAGAGGGGTGCTTCGGCCGAAACACTATTCCCCCCAACGGTTAATCATCCATACAACGATAAAGAAAACGAGAAAAAATCCAACACCGAACAGAAAGAAATTGAAAAACAGTAACCACTCTACACTCTCTGCTGAAATCGCTAATATAGTGCAGATGATGAGCCATAACCCCATTAATATATAACCAAATTTATACATGTTTGTTTCACTCCTTATTACTTATCTTAAAAAGAAATCGTGAAACAAGCAATAAAAAACCTCTCCGGTTAGGGAGAGGATTTATCTTCGTTCTTTTCTGCCTCTTCTTCTGTATAGGGGTCAATTTCATAAGGCTTTAAATCACCAAAAACTGTCATCATTCCCTCTTCATCGAGGGCCTCTTCATATTCCTTATGTTGAGGTGAAGGATACACCTTTACATTTTTCCCTTCAATATCGGTTGCAGCAAAATTTTCATAATCCTCTACATAGCCAACCGGGTCATCAGACTCAATATATGTCTCATTATAATGATCCGGTGCAACAACAAAGTCTGAAGGTGAGTTGGACGTCCCCCATTTAGCCACTTCTTGCCACGAATCTTCACTATCGAATACTTCCCCTTCCGTTTCGTCGTATTCAAATCGCCCAAATGGAGGACCAATCACATCTTCTTCCACAGGACGTTGGTCGGTTATGAATTGTTCCGGAGTATGCTCGACACAGTAAGTTGTTGTAGGCATGGCTTCTAAACGTTCCAACGGGATATCCTTACCACATACTTCACACTTACCATAAGTCCCTTTATCTATTGCTTCTAAAGCATTATTTATACTTCTAAGTTCATCCTCTGTGTGTTCATTTAACGCAATATCCTTCTCACGCTCGTATAACTCACTGCCTTCGTCGCCTGGGTGATTATCATAACTAGATAATTCGCCCACAGCATCATGGTAATGTCCATGTTCCAAATCAAAATGGTCATTGTCTTCTAAACGTTTTTCAATATGCTGTTTCGCCTTCATTAGTTTGGAACGGAAGGTGGATATTTGGTCTGCTGATAACATGTTTTGATCTCCTTCCATTAGTTAAACTCTAATTATAGTTTTCACGAACAAAAAAAAACCATTAACGAAAAATGTGTGAAAACTGTAAAAAAAATCCTTTGCATAATGTATATCACAATAGCTTATATATAAAAGTATAAAATGTAACGCTAAATTTATTGACAATTTTGAATTTACAATATATAATTCACCTAACAATCATTACATAATTAAGAATAAATTTACAATTTAATCTCTTATCGAGAGTGGTGGAGGGATAGGCCCGATGAAACCCGGCAACCTTCAAGCAGCGGCTTGAAAAGGTGCCAATTCCTACAGACGTTAGGTCTGAAAGATAAGAGGAGGATCTGTATATTGACCCTCTTCTTATGAAGAGGGTTTTTCAGTTTTTCCTCTTCTTCTTTACCTTACACGACACTATAAACCCCAATGCGAGACAAATGGTGAACGATAAGGTTCTATGCCTTATAAAAAAATAAATCTGAGTAATCTTATTGGTTTACTAAAAATTAAAGGAGTGGTTTTAATGGCTAATTCAGATCATTTTGGGCGTGAAACACAGTTATTACATGGGGGACAACAACCCGATCCAACAACAGGTGCAAGAGCAGTTCCGGTTTATCAAACAACTTCCTATGTATTTCGGGATACAGAACATGCACAAAATTTGTTTGCATTACAAGAACAGGGAAACATATATACAAGAATTATGAATCCAACTGTAGACGTCTTTGAAAAGCGGATTGCTCTTCTAGAAGGTGGAACAAATGCTGTAGCTTTATCTTCAGGTATGGCAGCTATTACGTTGTCCATTTTAAATGTTGCACATGCAGGTGATGAAATTGTAGCAGCTACAAATTTATATGGAGGAACATATAATTTATTTGCCAATACGTTACCGAAATACGGGATAAATGTGACATTCGTTGACCCGGAAGATCCAGAAAATTTCAGAAGTGCTATTACACCTAAAACAAAAGCCGTTTTTGCCGAAACGATTGGTAACCCAAGTTTGCATGTATTAGATATTGAAGCTGTTGCAAACGTTGCCCATGATAACGAAATTCCGTTAATTGTTGATAATACATTCGCGACACCTTATGGTTGTCGACCAATTGAATGGGGTGCAGATGTTGTTATTCATTCAGCAACAAAGTGGATTGGAGGACATGGTCGAGTTATAGGCGGTGTAGTTGTAGACGGTGGGAAGTTTAATTGGAATAACGAAAAATTCCCAGGTTTTATAGAACCGGATCGTAGTTACCATAATATTCGGTTTGGAATTGATGTAGAAGGAGCTGCATTTGGAACGAAATTACGTGTTCAATTGCTACGGGATATTGGACCTTGCTTAAGTCCGGATAATGCTTCTACTTTGCTGCAAGGTTTAGAAACACTGCACTTAAGAGTACAACGTCATAATGAAAATGCGTTAACGATAGCGAAGTATTTAGCGGACCATGATGCTGTAGATTGGGTATCATATCCTGGGTTAGAAAGCCATCCGTCCTATGAATTATCGAAAAAGTATTTAGATCAAGGCGCAGGTTCAATCATAGTCTTTGGTATAAAGGGAGGTCGAGAAACTGGTCGCCGTGTTATAGATAACATTCATTTATGGTCACATGTAGCAAACGTTGGAGACGCGAAATCCTTAATTATTCATCCGGCATCTACGACACATCAACAACTAAATGAGGAAGAGTTGAAACAAACTGGTGTGACAGAAGAATTGATTCGACTGTCAGTTGGCATTGAATCACCGGAAGATTTAATTGATGACTTAAACGAAGCGATTGAAAAAGCGACAACCCCAGTAGCCCAATAAAAAATTCTATTTCTAAAAAAGCTGATTTGCAATATAGGAAGTTTATAGATATATTGTATCTGTTGGATTTCCTGAATTTATCTTCGGCAAGAAATAAGAGACGAATCCATAGGTCTCCTTATATTGTTATATGTAAAATAAAATAGTAAGCAACTATAACGGTAAATGTCCCATTATGAAAAAGACTTGTTTCCAAAAGTCTTCAGGCTGTCGAGAAAGTCTCGGCGGCCTTTTTAAATGTTATTTCATCCTTGATGAAAAAGCCTCCCTTTCCGCGGGCGATCCGCGAGCCTCCTTGAACTCCACTTGCGTTTCGTTCTGTGGGGTTTCGCCTGGATTGCTTTTCCCGCAGGAGTCTCGTTTTTTTCATCAACTTTCATCATGATTTTCCGTCGATCCTGTAACCGTTCACCGCATTAATTTGTTATAGTATAAGTGTAAAATAAAGGCGGTGAAGGGTTGAAAACAAGTCTTTTTTTCTTTTGGCAATTCTAGCAATATGATATTATATAAAATTAGTTGAGTAATGTAACAATTAAACATAATATATGACAATATTTAACAAGAATTATACAAGTTTGTTACATTATGTTGATAAAGGTTTTTTTAGGACTATTGATGTGGTAAATTTATTAATAGATTTAGATGAGCGAAAGATGAATAGTGAGTCTAGGAGGAGAAAACGTGATAGGATCAAGGATGAGAAAGATAGAATTCCTCAATTACACCATGATTATAAAGTTAATGTTCCTCACCTTACTTTTAGGATTGGGTATCTCATTCGGAATCATTAAAGCAGATTCTATTAAAGAGTGGCCCCGTGTTTATCATGTTTATATGAATGGGGAATATTTAGGTGTAGTGAGCGATCAAAATGTCATCGAGGAGTATATTAAGAAAAATATGTCCCAAGAAGAAGAAAACTTTGAGGGGATGAACTTAACCGTTTCTCAGGATATTAGTTACATACCTGAAATTACGTTTCAGCCGTCATACGACAATGAGGAAGTTTTAGCAGCTTTGGATGGACAAGTATCCTATGCAATCGAAGGTGTGAAACTAGAAGTTGATGGTGAGCTGATTGGGTATTTTAAAGATCGGGAAAATGCGGAAAATGCTTTGAAACAATTTAAGACAAAATATGTTCCAGAAGATATATTAGAAAAATTTGAAGACCCTGATTATTCACCAGAAGAAGAAAAAAAGGTACTCTCAAATGGTAATTCAGCTATTTTAGACATTTCGTTCTCCGGTGAAGTTTCCATTACGAAAGATAAAGTTCGTCCCCATGATCTATTAACTGTAGAACAAGGTGTTAAACTTTTAGAAAGAGGGACGCTAACGGATAAGATTCATAAAATCCAGTCGGGTGAAGTGTTAGGTACTATCGCTTCAAAATATGATTTGTCAATGAACGATTTATTAAACATGAACCCTGACTTACATCAAAATTCGATATTACAAATTGGACAGGAAGTTGTCGTAACAGGCCGTAAACCTCATATTGATGTTATTGTGGAAGAAGAAAAAGTCGAGCAACAAAGCATCAGTTACCAAACAGTTTATGAAAATACTGATAGCCTATATAAAGGACAAACAAAAGTTAAGACCCAAGGAAAAGAAGGCATGAAAGAAGTTCACTACCGTCTAACAATCGAAAATGGTGAGGTTATAAACCGTGAAGTGATTAAGGAAGAGGTTTTGCGTGAACCTATCACGAAAGTCATCCTTCGAGGAACGAAGGTCATTCCTTCCCGTGGTACAGGAGATTGGGCTTGGCCAACAGCCGGTGGTACAGTTACAAGTAAAATGGGTTGGAGATGGGGGCAAATGCACAACGGCATTGATATTGCCGGAGTCAGCAATCGCTCCATATATGCCGCTGATAATGGTACTGTAACATATGCCGGTTGGCGTGGTGGATACGGTAATCACGTAGTAATTAATCACAATAACGGGTATGAAACAAGTTATAGCCACTTATCTTCGATAAATGTAACACCAGGTCAAACAGTTAAAAAAGGTCAAAAAATTGGTATGATGGGCTCAACAGGAAATTCAACAGGAGTTCATTTGCATTTTGAAGTAAAGAGATACGGTTCTAATATCAATCCATTAGGATTGTATTAATTGAATGGGGAACAGAGGTGTAATCACCTCTGTTCTTTTCTTTTGGAATAAAAGGGAGTTTACTTATTAAATACCCATCAATTGAGAATCCTAAACTTTTTTTATCATTTTGTTCTGTTTATATAAATCACCCTTCTAGGTGTTTGTGCATATTCTGTAGAACACAATGAAATGTGTTTTAACAGAGGCACAAAGGTGGTGGAAAAAATGGATTTAAGTATTAGCCACGTATTATATGGGATAATTACGCTTTTGATCATTACCACTATGGTATGTAGAAAAGGAGTTGTCCTTCCAACATTATTCGGTACATTTTTAATAGCATGGGTATATAAAGGTAGCGTTGTGAGTGGTTTTACAGCAGTTTTTAATGCAAACCTAGTTGCTGCAAAAGAATTGTTTAACATCTTCTTAATTATTACTTTTATGGTTGCCCTATTACATGCTTTAAAAGATCTAGGGGCAGATCGTAGAATGATAGAGCCCATTCAAAAATTTATGACAAACGCCCACATTGCTTATTTTGTTTTAGTAGTCGTAACATATGTTATATCCTTATTCTTCTGGCCTACACCAGCGGTTCCGTTAATTTGTGCGTTATTAGTTCCCGCCGCAATTCGAGCAGGGTTGCCAGCTATGGTAGCCGCTGTAGCTATTGCGTTAGCAGGTCAAGGGATGGCGCTATCCTCGGACTACATTATTCAAATTGCGCCAGATTTATCTGCGAAAGCAGCGGGAATAGATAAAGCCGTACTCGTTGATAAAGCATTAGTGTTATCTATCGTTACCGGTGTAACGGCGATTGTTTTAGCTTATCTATTTAACCGAAAACATTTCCGGAAAAAAGATGATCCAAGAATTGAAAGAGAAATTCATGCAATGCAAGGGCTTGATGAAAGTAAACGAAAAGCAAAAGGTAATAACCTATCGACTTGGAGCAAAATATTTGCCGTAATTGTTCCGTTAGCTATGTTAGCGGTTATTACGTATATGATATTTACGAAATTAAATTCTGGTAGAATGAGCGGATTCGAAGGTGGAGATGGAGCAGCATTTATTGGAGGGGTCGCTGTAATTCTTCTGTTATTAGCTACGGTAGCATTTGGAAAACATAAAGCTTTAGATCATATAAGTGAACACATTACCGAAGGGTTTGTCTTCGCATTTCGGGCAATGGGTCCTGTAATACCTATTGCAGGCTTTTTCTTTCTCGGTAGTTCTGAGTTTTCGGGGAACATTTTATCCCTTGGTGACGATTCACCAGCCTTCCTGTTCGATTTAGTGAATGCATCTCAAGAAATCTTGCCTAACAGTACGGTGTTAGCAGCATTCAGTATTTTGTTAATTGGTATTATCACAGGTTTAGATGGTTCTGGGTTTTCAGGTTTGCCATTAACAGGGGCGCTATCAGGAGCCCTGTCATCAACTGGGATGGATCCTTCAACTTTAGCTGCAATAGGTCAAATGGGGTCCATTTGGACTGGTGGAGGTACAATTATTGCTTGGTCATCCGTTATAGCAATTGCAGGGTTTTGTGGAATATCTGTCATGGAGTTAGTTCGGAAAAACTTCTTACCTGTTATGATCGGGCTCATTTTATCTACGACCGTTGCGATAATCATTTGGTAACAAAAGTTATGTAAACAAGTGGACCAAAAGGTTCACTTGTTTTTTATGATTTACTATAGAAAGTACTTATACAATCGGTATGTTGAGAATAAAAATGTATCATGGACAATGGTATTGTAATTCGATTGGTAGGTGAAGCAATGCGAAATTATCTTTTATTCCTTCTTGTCGTTGGATTCGTTTTTGTTACTGCTTGTTCCGATGATAAAAAAGCATCAATACTGGTAGAAAAAGAACCGATTCAGTTAACAGAGCAATATAGTGGAGATGTGGAAGGGTTTGCTATTAAATATAAAAGTGGCCAATTAACAATTGCGGGATATATTCTTATGCCAAAGCAAATGAAGAAAGACGCTCCTGTTGTTGTGTTTAATCATGGGGGGGTTCTTGATTCTGGAGCAATAACGAAAAGTATGCTTGAAAAGCTAGCCTATTGGCCCAGTGAAGGATACATATTGTTAGCTTCCCAATACCGAGGAGTTGCCGGAAGTGAAGGAGAATTCTCGTTTGGGGACGGGGAAGTTACAGATGTGTTGAATTTACTAAAGGTTGTACCTGAAATCGAAGGTGCAGATGAAGATAATATATTTATGTATGGCTTATCTAGAGGTGGTATGGTTACATATCAGGCGATAAAACGAGGGGCAAATATTAAAGCAGCTGCATCAGTAGCAGGTATTTCAGACTTAGTATCCGGTTACAATCAAGCCCCATCCTCTTTTAAATATTTTTTATATGAACGATTAGGCTTCTTAAAAGGAAATTTAGATTCCTACAAGGCGAGGTCTGCCGTCTATTGGGCCGATAAAATTGATGTTCCAATGTTATTAATTCACGCGAAGCATGATCCAGTTATTCCAATTGACCAAACGAAACGGTTAGCGAAAATGTTGGAAGCCGAACAAAAACAAGTAAAGTTAAGGATTTATGACAGTAAATACCATACATTGTCAGACCAAATCGATAATTACTTAGCCGAGGTGAAAACGTGGTTTGAACAATACGGGCAGTCATGATGTACACCTTTGACCTATATTTACTCTAATTTTTGGGTATGATCGAACTCGTGTAAGTTATGATTTACACGGTAGCAACTTTTATCTTCCATTTTACATGTTTTTTTTAACATAGTTGCATTATAAACGATATCTTCTTTACTCTTGAAGTTGTAAACTTCATTTGTCACAGTTGCAATTGATATTGTCGTAATAGGGACTCTTTCCATTTGTCCGAATCTATTTTCTGAGATTACGTAACGATTTTGTAGATCCCGCTCATTATAATATTCACTCATAGCTTCGTCGAAATCTTTTATAATCAATTTGCATATATATTGATAATGGTGATGATATAGTATAATGATAAAATCGTCACCTCCAATATGGCCTAAGAAAGATTTTCCTTGTATACGTCTTCTCAATATGTCCGCGGTCCGCTTAATTAATTCGTCTCCTTTCGTAAAACCATATCGGTCGTTATACGTTTTAAAATGGTCTATATCTATATATAAAATACAATACTCCCGTTCATTAATAACTTCATTCAATTTATCGTTGATAACATTATTTCCGGGTAGTCCGGTGAGTGGGTTTGAAAACCTGGCAAAATTAACTTGAATTTCTGCAAACTTAATTAGAAGTTCTCGTATACTTACTATCCCATGAAATTGGCCGTTTTTTGTGATAACGACATGGTCATATAGATTTGTACTTATTCGGTTCATGGCAAGTTTACTAGCTTTCGTAATATTAGTGGAGTATTCGACAATTAATGGTTTGTCATTCATAACTAAATGTATTGGACGTCCCATATAAATGTTGTATCCATATAATGTACCGATTTCTTGGTAAAAGTGAGATCGCATAACAATACCTACTGGTACGTGGTTAAGTAACACGACAATGCCGTGTAATGTTTTGTGCTTTTTAAAAATTTTATCTACGTTACGACTTTTCGTGGTAGGTGAAACACAAGGAACAGTCTCAGCAATTTCTCCAATCATAATATCCATAAAGTAAACTCCTATCTAATATCTAATTTGGCAGATAACTTGTGCTTCGCTTTTCAACAACATGTTTAGGGAATTTCCCTTCTGTTATTATGGAGCTTGGTTTACCTATAGCATAGCCTTGTCCCATATGAACACGATGTTGACGTAAATACATTAATTCCTCAAACCGTTCAATGCCTTCTGCAATAACAGTTGTATTTGATTGATTAGCAAAATCGATTAAAAGTTTTAACAGTTGTTGTTTTACCCTATCTTGGTCGATGCAACGAATTAACGTTTTATCAAGTTTAATAAATTCCGGTTTTATATAAACTAGTGATTGAAGACTATTATAACCAGAACCAGCATCATCAATAGCAATTCGGAAACCTTGGGAACGGTAGTTTGCTAACACTTTTGTGAAGTGATCGTAATCGGTTACCGCTGTTTTCTCTGTAAGTTCAAATACAATTTGATTAGGAGAAATATTAAATTTCTTTAATAAGTTTAATGTAGTTCCGCTTTTATAATTAGTGTGTGTTAGAACTTGGGGATGAACATTAATGAAAATTAATGATCTGTGATTTATGTGTCTTTTTTTGCAGGAATTAGAATACATTTCTAGGGATTTTTTTCTACATAATTGTTCAACTTGAAAAACTTGATTTGTTTGGCCAATATAATCAAAAAACGACTCCGTGTTTGGGAAAGCATATGAAGATGGAGGGCGGTTTAAAATTTCATATCCAACATTTTGTCCGGTTTGTAAATTGATTACGGGCTGAAAAAATGTATGTAACATCTCGTGTCGCAAAATCTTTTGTAATTCTGTAAATTTCTTATATTGGTTATAATCTTTACGTCGTGAATATTTTTTGTAGTTCAAATAAGAGGGGAAACTCCTAGTAAAGATGTGGTGAAAGACGTTTGTCATATCCTATCCCTCTTTCATATAGTAGTGAAATTCAAGATATGAAAAATATAGCATAGAAATGTTAACGGAATTTTAATTTTATTTAAAGATAGAATAATAGGGGAATAACTAAAACAACTCCTTAACGGTTATGATTCACCCGTTAAGGAGTTGTTTAGTATGGTCATTATTGGCTTTAATTCACCGAGTTTTACAATATCGAATAAACCATCTTTCGAAGTAGACTCTCGATTTATTAAAATAGATGGAATGTTTCTTATGACTCCTAACTCAGGTAACAAGTTAAACGGACCAACTAAAAGTGAAGTGCCTAAGACAAGGATTAAATTAGAATGATTAATCGCTGCTTCTGCTTTTTCATGTTCTTGTATCATGTCACCAAATAATATGACATCTGGCTTAAGGGGGATGTGACATCGTTCGCAATACGGGACCTCTTCTTTCATAATATAAGATAATGGATAACGTTGACTACAATTAGGGCAGGAAGCAGTTGTTAATGTACCATGATACTCGATTACGTGTTTACTTCCTGCTTTTTTATGCAGGCCATCAACATTTTGTGTGATAATTGTAACGTTTTTCCCGACATCCTCGAGTCTTTTTAAGTAGGAATGTGTAATGTTTGGTGTATATTCCTGAGCAAGTTTCATTTGAAAGATTTCCTTATACTTTCTCCAAAAGTCCATTGGGTGTTTAGAATAGTAATCAGTTGACATGTAATATTCTCGGGACTCCCCTGATGACCAGAGTCCACCAGTAGATCTGAAGTCGGGTATACCACTATCAGTACTAACCCCTGCCCCAGTTAACACGGCGATGTTTTGCGAGTTGTTAATTTTATGTATGATTTCATTTATTTTATCCATATAACACGCTTCCCTTTCTAACTTTTTATATACTAAAATCTATAAACATGTATTCATCACGATGTTCAATCCACTCAATGTGATTTAATGATGGGTCTGCCTTTAAGTGAAATTTGATCCTATTGTTTGATTCCCAATTTAAATGGACGATTTTATATTGGTAATTAAATATATCTATCGTTAATTTTGGATGTTTCAGGGGGATAATATCCATTTTTTTTAAATCGATGGCGATAACGTGGTGGCGAATTTTATCCTCTTTATTTAATCGTTTAAACTTAACTAAAAGAGTATTTTTATCTGGTGAAAAAGCATATTGGTCAAATTGGGTGAAATCAGCTGTAGGAACAGAAAGTTTCCTTTCCTTGTTATCTTGTATAACAATGTGTGAACAATAAGGAGCGTTACGTTTACACGCATACGAAAGCAGGTATATAGGCGGTCCATCGTAGTTTCGTTTTAATGATTTAATCCTAAGTTTTTGTATTTCTTTTAGGGGCTCTTCTGCACTTGTTAAAAAGGTGTAAAGCATCGGAACATCTTGGGGCGTTACGTTTAACATTTGTCCATCTGCTGGTAAGGAGATGGAATTTGGCAACTGCTTTTCTTCCTCTTTTGTTGGTTGATTTACGTGTGTAGATTGAAAGCATCCTGTAAGGAAAATAAAGAGGGCAAACAACGAATAAAACTTCATATTGTTCCTCCTTAACAAAGAGATTGGCGGTAAAAAATAGGTGTATTCTATTTATTATAGTTAAATGATAGCACTTGTGAAACATCATGCTTTTATAAATGTATGCAAAAGATGTGTTGAAAACTCCTATATTTGTTATGCTTATAACGTTGAAAGAGGGGTTACAACATGGGAAATTGGAAATATTCACTATTTGTTTTAATGGGAGCAATATGTTTCGGAGTTTTATCAACTATAGTAAAACGAGCATATGCAGCCGGTTTCACCGTTAATGAAGTCATAGGTGCTCAATATCTTTTTGGTTGGTTGCTTTTGCTTGTTGCGTTTCTCTTTTCTAGTAAAAAAACCTTAACGCTAAAACAAAGTTTAACTTTGCTTACAATTGGCTTTTCTACAAGTTTAACAGGAATATTTTATGGAATCTCCTTAGAGTCAACACCTGCAGCTATAGCTATTGTTTTATTATTTCAGTTTACTTGGATTGGCATTATAATTGAAGCTTTTGTAAAGAAGGAATTTCCGACGATAGATAAATGGTTAGCGACTGCCATCATTCTTATTGGTACTATTTTTGCTAGTGGTTTGATCGGACAGTTTAATTGGGAGCCTAACAGCCGTGGCATTACATTTGGTCTTCTGGCAGCTATAACATTCGCTCTCTTTATTTATGTGAGTGGACATGTTGGCGTAGGTCTACCTCAAGTACAAAGAAGCCTGCTTTTAATTACTGGAGGAATGCTGATGGTCATGTACGTATTATCACCAGCATTTTTATTTAACGGATCCATTCAAACAGGTTTATGGAAATATGGTTTATTACTAGGTATAGTTGGCACGTTAATTCCTGTTATTTTATTTGGAATTGGCACTCCAAAAATCGGATCAGGAATAGCGACAATATTAGGTGCTGCAGAGTTACCGGCAGCCGTTTTAGCAGCTTCGTTTATTTTAAATGAACAAGTAACACCGTTTATGTGGTTAGGTGTATGTTTAATCCTTGTTGGTATTGCCCTTCCACGTCTAATAAATCCTTACCGCCGAAAAGAGTTATACGTAAAAGGGTACGAGTAGGGAAAATTGTCGAACACTAGAAAACTAGTCGTTGTACATTCCGGATGCTCGTGTAATAATTAGGTGAATACATAATAGGGGGTATTGTTGGTGGGGACAGTATTACGGATGATAGGGTTTATAGGAGTAGTTTCTAGTGCATTAGGCTTCATTGGTTTTTGGATGGAGAGTATTAGTGTTTGGGATAATATAATCTTTTATATTTTAGCTGCTGTATTTCTGTTCAGTTCTATATTCTTTTTTATCGGTGGTCGAATCGAACAAAGGGAAATTTTAGCGGCAGTTCTACAAAACGTTCATCTTACTTCTCAAACAAATTATTCATTTGAGCCGAAGGAGGAGGAATCCCCCCTGCCTGGTGCAAATGAAAACTTTCATGAGGAACAACCGGAAATACAGAAAGAAAAATTAGACTATAAAGACCGAAGCCAGGAAAATGTAAATTTAAATGTTAACCAAAAGGAATCAACAGATACTAGTGATCAATCACCATTTAAAAGGCCTGTTGAACAACAGATACATCATTCACACAAGCTGGAGGAGACGTTAATAGGAAATGCGACTGAAGAGAGTGCACCGACTGTCGAAGAAACTGTATCTAGGTTCCAAAAACCAAATGTAAATGGTACATCTTCAATTCACTCCCAACAGGAATCCCCGATAACAGCTCAAAACCCACATAAATGTGAATCATGTGGCACGGAAAATAGAAATCATGCGAATTTTTGTGTAGGATGCGGTACAAACTTGCATGTAGAGCAACAACCAGTAAAAAATGACGCGAGCACCACCCCATGCAAACAGTGCGGACAATATAATATAAGCCGTTCTAACTTTTGTAAAGAGTGTGGATCATCTTTACATAGTGAGGTGTAATGGAAAAAGAGTTCTCATGAATTGAGAACTCTTTTTTTTTCAAACGTAACACTTGCCCAAGTACTTATCCATATAATGAAAGAGAGGGAAGGTGAAGAAATTGCGATTGCTACTTATCCTTAATGGATTATTTTTAGTTATACTATTTTGTGCTGCCATCTTTCATAGTCTTGGGTGGTTCGGGGATACACTTGTTGCTGTTATTGTCGTTCCGATTCTTATTTATTACGTAATTATCCAGGATTTGTTAAGGAAGCGAGTGTACAATCATCGTGTTCAAAAGGGAAATAAAGATAAACAAATTTAATAAACCGTTTTGGGTGCCGGTCTCACTGGGAGGAGCGTTCCAGCCATCATTACGAGTTCACGATAAAAAGCAGGGATAGACTATAATACTTGTGATGGTTTTCGTATTCAGTAATAACTGCTTTAATTGGCGAAATAGGTGAGTTCGGTAACCTCCTCATCTACCTCATTCGAATCCTTTGATGATTTATAGATAATGCCTTATCCAACCTAAATTAATGGACAGGCCATTGAGAAAACTCTAAAGTAAAAATACGAGAGGAGGTTGTTTAAACTTACCATAAATACTCCTTTAAAACATGAATGAATATTATGGGATACTAATGTATTTTGCGTCAAGGTACCCCTTTTCTCCTAGTTAATTAATGAAAGGGAGAAGGTGGAACAATCTAGGGGGATAGGTGTAGTTTGTCTTATGAAGGAATCAGGGAAGCACCTCATCTGAAAAGACGAACGATATGTAATTATTTATTGAATTTGTTTAGTTTTGGTGTGGATATTATAATGATAAATCCATAATTTAGGAGTTAAGATTATGAAAAAAAGAATTTTTTTCGTTAAAACTGTTTCATTTTGATAGAAATATGGTATTCTATACATTGTGAAAAAAGTTGTCGAAAATCGTTGTAAATGAGAAGTAAAATTTAAAGAAAATGTAAATGTTACATAATAAGGCTAGACAACTTTCCTGATTTCACGCACTATTCAATTGTGTAACACTTTTTAAAAACAAGAGGGGGCAAAAGAAATGAAGCGTATGAAATTTGGTGTGATGTTTGTATTTACTATCATGCTAGCAATGTTAACAGCATGTGGAAGTTCAGATGAAGGAAATGGTGGAGACGGTGCAGGGAACGGTGAAGAGTCAATCAATCCAGATAAACTCGTCATGGGATTTGTACCATCACAAGATGCTGAAAAAATTGCGGAAACTGCACAACCACTTGCTGACAAGCTAGGAGATGTTTTAGGCAAAGAAGTTGAAGCTCAAACTATGACCAGCTATGCTTCATTAGTTGAGGCAATGGGAAATAACCAAGTACATATTGGTTTCTTGCCAGCGTTTGGGTATGTTTTAGCGAGTAGTAAATATGATGTTGACGTCATTTTAAAGTCTGAGCGTTTCGGCAGCACTTCTTATGTTGCTCAATATGTTGTTCGTGCAGACTCCCCTGTGAATAGTTTAGATGACCTTGAAGAGCATGCAGGAGATATGATTTGGGCATTTGGTGACCCATCATCTACTTCAGGCTATCTTTATCCTGCAGCACAGTTAATGGATAAGTTTGGTTTAGAAACAACGACTGAACTACAAAATGAATTTTTCAAAGGTGTTCAAAAAACAGGTGGTCATGACAATACAGCAATTGCTGTTTTAGAAGGACAGGCAGACATCGGGACAACATTTGATGATGTTCGTGCAACAATGACTGATGAATATCCTAATATCGAAGAGGATTTAAAGATTATCGGTTATACTGATCAAATTCCAAATGACACTGTTACTGTACCAGGAGCTCTAGATGATGAGCTTACACAAGAAATTTTAGACGCATTCCTAAGCTTCAATGATGATGATGAAATGATTGAAATTATGAATGAGGTATACAACTGGGATGCAATTGTAGAAGCAGATGACAGTGATTATGATATCGTACGTATGACGTACAATAAACTAGGTGGAAACATTCCACTCGACTAAAAAGTTGTGCTAAAATGAATTGAATATGTAAACGTTAATAGGGAGAAGCCTTAACTTCTCCCTATTTTTTAAGGAAAGAAGGGGAGCCTATCTATGATTACTTTCAATGATGTATCACTCGTCTATCCCAACGGCCATGAAGGGTTGAAAAATGTGAATGTTACGATTAACGAAGGTGAATTTGTCGTAATTGTTGGCCTGTCGGGAGCGGGTAAGTCAACTTTTATCCGCAGTATAAACCGCATGGTTTCTCCCACAGAAGGGGAACTTATCGTTGACGGTGAAAACATCCTTAATCTAAAAGGAAAAAACTTGCGCAAATTACGGACAAAGGTTGGTATGATCTTTCAAAACTATAATTTAGTGAACCGTTCAAGTGTGATGAAAAACACAATTAGTGGACGACTTGGTCATACAGGTACGTTACGTAGTATTTTTAATTTATATTCAAAAGAAGATCGTGCAATGGCGTACGGTAATTTGGATAGAGTCAATATGGCAGACCGAATTTATAACAGGGCCGACCAATTAAGTGGTGGTCAACAACAGCGTGTAAGTATTGCGCGTGTGTTAACACAGGAACCGAAAATTATCTTAGCGGATGAGCCTGTAGCAAGCTTGGATCCTCCTACTTCTCACCAGGTAATGACATATTTACGCAAAATTAATAAAGAAGATAACATCACAACGATTGTTAATTTACACTTTATTGATATGGCGATGGAGTATGCTGATCGGATTATTGGTATGCGTGAAGGTGAAGTTGTGTTTGATGGCTCGGTTAGCGAGGTAACTGAGAAGACATTTGAACAAATATATGATCGACCAATTCGTGACGAAGATTTGAGAGGAAGTGAAAAGGATGAGTCTTCCTCAGAAGAATAACAAAGTAGATCAAGAAAATTATTCTTTATATCCGAAGAGGTTAAAAATTCAAATATCAATGGTGTTTTTTATCGTGTTAGCTTTTTACTTCTATAGCTTAAGTGAAACAAATGCGCGATTCCTTGAATTATTTATGAATTTAGATGTTATTATTAATAAACTAGCTAGTATGTTTCCGCCAAACTGGGATTACATACCTTACGCAATTGATCCATTAATTGAAACCATTCAAATTGCGGTCGTGGCGTCTACTTTTGCGATTATTATTTGTATTCCGTTAAGCCTGTTATCGGCGAATACAATTGTTCGTAATAAATATGTTTATCAATTTTTCCGTACGGTAATGAACATCTTACGTACAATTCCTGATATATTATTAGCCATTATTTTTGTTAGTTTGTTTGGTATCGGAATTCTTCCGGGGATATTAGCTTTAACGGTCTTTTCTTTAGGTTTACTAGCCAAGCTGTTAAGCGAAACGATAGAAACAATTGATCCACGACAGTTGGAAGCCATCCATTCAACAGGTGGAAATATCATTCAAGTAATATGGTATGGGGTAGTGCCACAAGTATTACCTCAATTTATCTCCTATGGTTTATATGTATTTGAATTAAACGTAAGAGCATCGATTGTCCTTGGGTTTGTAGGTGCCGGTGGTATCGGATCGATTATCGATACTGAACTAAACTTCTTACAATATCAAAACGTAATGGCAATTCTCGTTCTGTTGCTGATCGCAGTTATTATCATTGAAACGGTGAGTAATATGCTGAGAAGGAGAGTTGTCTAATGAATAAGGAACAGTTTGTCTTACCGCCAAAACCAAAAAGCTATAAACGAAAAAGAGTACGTAATATTATGATTGCGGTTGTTCTTGGTATCATATATTACTGGGCGTTTTCCGGTGTGAATCAAAAAGTTGATTGGTACATGTTAGAGAAATTTGTCGAAAACTTTAAACGGATCATTCCGAAGTTTTTTAACCCTGATTTTAATGAACTCGGAAAAGTAACGGACTTGATTTTAGAGACGATTTTTATCGCTTATGCAGGTACGTTAATTGCTGCCATTTTAGCTATACCTTTTGGTTTTTGGGCCGCAAGAAACATGGTGAAAACACCTGCTTGGAATACGTTAGGAAAATGGATACTAATTTTAGACAGAACATTTCCTGAATTAATATTAGCGATTATCTTCGTAATTTCAGTTGGAACTGGACCTTTTGCGGGAATTTTGACAATCGGATTAACCGCTTTCGGAATGTTAGGGAAGCTATATGCTGAAGTGATTGAAAGTATAGATATGAAAGTGGTCGAAGCAATGGAAGCGAATGGAGCAAATAAAATGCAAATTTTGTTCTATGGTATTTTTCCGCAAGTATTACCCGAATTTTTATCCTTCGCTTTATACCGATTTGAAATTGATATTCGAGCTTCAACAGTGTTAGGTTTGGTTGGTGCCGGCGGTATTGGTACGTTAATCGTTATTTCGGCTCAAAACCGTAACTGGGAACAGCTGGGCTTAATTATATTGTCCATTATTGTAGTCGTAGCTGTTATCGACTTTTTCTCCGGAAAAGTTCGAAAACGTTTAGTGTAATTATATAAAAAGGAAAGAAACGTATGCATCATAACGTAAGTGCATGCGTTTTTTTGTCTGTCAGAAATGAAAGTACTTTTATATAAGCAAAAAACGCTCAGTATTGAGCGTTTTGGCGTGTGAAACTATTGGGATGCCGCTTTCTTTTTTGTTGTTGTCTTCTTTTTCGTTGGTGCTTTCTTCTTTCCTTTTGTTCCTTTTTTCGTTTTATCTAACGACTTTTGTAAAGCTTCCATTAAATCCGTCACATTGTCTGGCTTTGGTTTTTCTTTTCCGGTTTCAACTTGTTCGTTCGCTTTCTTTTCTTCAATGAGTTCTAGTAGTGCAGTGCGATACTCATCTTTATATTTTTCAACATCAAATTCTGTCGTAAGCTGATCAATTAACATTTTCGCTGTATCTAATTCTTTTTTTGCGATATTATCTTCTGCAGGTACATTTGGGACGTTTTGTACGTTTCGAACTTCATCAGGGTAATGGATTGTTTCCATTACTAATGTATTTTCGTACACACGAATTACTCCGAGTTGTTCCTTTGATCGGATCATAATTTTAGCTACACCGATTTTACCAGTATCTTGTAACGCCTTTCGTAATAAAGAATAGGCTTTATTTCCCCCTTCATTAGGGGATAAATAATAACTTTTTTCAAAAAATATAGGGTCAATTTCCTCTAGTTTGACAAAGTCTATAATTTCAACGGACTTATCCGTCTTTTCTTCTTTTAACTCTGCAAGTTCTTCCTCTTCTAAGACGACAAATTTATTCTTGACGTATTCAAAAGCCTTTACAATATCATCGTTATTAACTTCTTTTTCACATACAGGGCAGATTTTTTCATATTGAATAGGTGTCTTACATTCTTTATGCAACTGACGTAACTTAACGTCTTTATTTTCGGTAGCGGTATGGAGTTTAACGGGTATGTTAACGAGGCCAAAACTAATGGTGCCTTTCCACATCGTGTGCATCCTTATCACTCCTTTTTCGTTAGGATTTGTAGAAACATTAAAAATATGTTCTTTCTTATAGGAATTTTCAGGGCGGTCATAATATGGAAGAAGGAAAGGAGTACATAACAATGTGGAAACCGATGTTACCGAAATTATCGGATGAGATACCAGATAAAAGTGGTTGGTATTTTGAAGTCAAATATGATGGTTTTCGTGCTATGCTGCACTGGACAACATCAAAAGTACAATTAATTTCCCGTAATGGAAACGACCTATCAGCTAACTTTCCCGAAATTATTAATTTTTGCAAAGAAAAGATGGATGAAGTCTCAGCCTATTTGCCCCTCCAACTTGATGGTGAGATTGTATTATTAAACAATCCTTATCAAGGAAACTTTCCATTATTACAACAACGGGGGCGTCTCAAGCAACAAAGGAAAATAAAACAATATGCAAAGGAAAGACCTGTAACATTTGCTTGTTTTGATTTGCTAATGAAAAGTGGGAATGGGTTAAATAGAAACACCTTTCTTGAAAGGAAAGAGCAATTATATCAATTATTCGAGACCATGAAATGGCCCTTATACGTTACACCTGCGTACCCAATCGGTATCGTTCAACAATACGAGGATTTTAGTGAGCTGTGGGAAAAGGTAACGACAAACTACGGGGAAGGGGTTGTCGCAAAAAGGGGGGCAAATAAATATGAAACAGGTAAGCGGGTAAACCACTGGTTAAAAATAAAAAATTGGCGGAATATAACGGGCGTCATTACGGGCTTTGATTCGAATAATGATTATTTTCAAGTAAGTGTTTTTAACGATGAAGACAAAGTTGTTCCAATAGGCAGCTTTAAACATGGCTTCACAGAGGAACAATACGATACATTATCAGCTTTTGTAAAGGAGCATGGTAAACAAAATAAAGATGGAATAATTACAGTTCCTCCAGGGATTACAGTCCAAATCCATTGCTTAGATGCGTATGATGGTGAATTAAGGGAGCCATTATTTGATCAATTTCGGTTTGACCTAGAGGTCGAAGAGAATACAGAACATAAAGTCCAAATTGACCTGTCTATGTTGCCAGAGGATGTCGAGTTAACGAACACCGATAAACCGTTATGGCCGACCCCGAATTTAACGAAAATGGATCATGTCATGTATTTACGTCGAATAGCTCCTTACATGTTACCTTTTTTACAAGAAAAACGGTTAACGGTTATCCGTTATCCTCATGGAATTCAAGACGAATCTTTTTTTCAAAAACACCGAGCAGATTATAGCCCATCTTTTGTCGATATAGACATAGAAGGGGATGAAACATTTATCGTGTGTAATAACATAAAAAGTCTTTGTTGGTTTGGGAATCAAGCTGCTATTGAATTCCACATTCCGTTTCAACGGATAAACCGACCATTTCCCGATGAAATTGTATTTGATTTAGATCCTCCTTCACGCAAGGAATTTTCTTTAGCTGTCAAAGCGGTCAATGTGATTAAGGATATGTGCAATTATTTGGAGATTATTCCGTTTGTTAAAACATCGGGCAATAAGGGGTTACAACTTCACATCCCTATCCCAGAAGAAAGCCTAACATATGATGAAACGAGACAATTTACTGAAGCTATTGCGACGACTTTAGTTACTCAGCATCCTGAGCTCTTTACCATTGAACGGCTAAAAAAGAATCGTGGAAATCGCCTTTATGTAGATTATATTCAGCATGCTGAGGGAAAAACGATTATTGCACCATATTCTCCAAGAGCTACTGAGGAGGGTACGGTAGCAACGCCTTTGTTTTGGGAAGAGGTAAGTGAACAGTTAGACCCGACCGATTACAATTTAAAAACAGTCCCTTCTCGGATTAATCTAAAAGGCTGCCCATTTCAAATGATGGAAATCGCTCGTAAACAACAAAACATTCAAAAATTAAAAAGTTTACTTACGTAATGTTCGATTAGAAGAGTAGCGAAATACTTATGGTTCAGTTCTTCTGTTGGTTACATGTGACTGTGACTTCCATGTTAATCGTCATTGCTGAAAAATGCAGGGAGATAAGACGTAAAGTAATAGCGACCCTTTTGGGTCGCTATTCGTTTATTGTGATGCAAAATCTTTAATTGCTTCCTCTGGAACTACACCAGATACTCGGTCCTTTTCTTCTCCATTTTTCACTAATACCATTGTTGGGATGCTCATAATACCAAATTTTTGGGCAATACCTGGTGCTTCATCAACATCCACACTATAAAATGCAGGTCCTTCCATTTCCGCTGCTACACTGCTTACAACTGGATCCAGTTGTTTACAACCAGGTCACCAGTCAGCAGTAAATTTAAGTACAACTGTATCATTGGAATTCACAACGGAATCGTAATCATTTTCACGTAACTCTTTTAACATAAAATCCCTCCTTTTTATTTTCAGTTTTTCCAAGAGAGGTTAAAATCAAACAAATTAATGTGAGGCCAATCGCTCATTTTCTTTGAAGGGGTGGGGAGCATAGGAAGTGAAGGGCAGAAGTTTTAATGTCTCATGAATAATTTGATAACATAGTCAGAGAAACATATGATGTCAAATATACTTAAACATAGAAGGTTGGGAGTAAGCTTGAAATTAAGTGTACTAGATCAATCGGTTATTAAAAAAGGATATCATCCACAAGATGCTTTGCACGAAACGGTTCGTTTAGCGCAATATACTGAACAATTAGGGTACACTCGATTTTGGGTAGCCGAACATCATAACACGAATGGAATAGCAGGTACATCACCAGATATTTTAATATCCCATATTGCAGCAAATACGGAACGTATAAAAGTGGGTACAGGGGGAGTGTTATTACCTCAATATAGCCCTTATAAAGTAGCGGAAAATTTTAAGGTTTTACAAGCTCTTTACCCAGGCAGAATTGATTTAGGTGTTGGGCGTTCACCGGGGGGGAATGCCAAAACACGACTTGCATTGACGGATAACGTAAAGAAAAGTTTAAATGAGTTTCCACGTCAAGTGAAACAGTTACAATACTTTTTAACGAATGCATTACCTCCGGACCATCCTTTTTATGGTGTCAAGGCATATCCTGAAGTCGATGTGGTTCCGGATTTATGGTTGCTTGGAATTACCCATCGAGGAGCGAGAGTTGCTGCGGAAAATGGGACTGCGTTTACATATGGGCATTTTATAAACGCTGAGAACGGCAAGAGGGCACTACAGTATTACTACAATAACTTTCAGGCGTCTTCCAACCGAAAGGAACCAAAAGCTAATGTCTGTATTTTTGTTGTATGTGCAGATACAGAGGAGAAGGCAGAGGAAATTGCGCTAAGCCAAGATATGTGGTTGTTATCAGTTGGCGAGATGAGAACAGATACCCGCATTGTACCAACTGATGAAGTAAAACAAAAACGATTTTCAGTACAACAAATCGATAAGATGAAAGAAAATCGAAAACGAACGATAATTGGCACACCAAAAAAAGTAAAGGAACAACTAGATAGATTAAGTGATGAATATAAAACAGATGAGTTTATGATTATTATGAATAATTATCACTTTGACGATAAACTTAGATCATATGAGCTAATAGCAGAAGCCGTAATATAACGGAATGAATCCCCTATTTAGTAGAAAAACCTGATTATTCCTCAGTTTTGTCCATTATTTATACGAAGAACAAAAAAACCAGCAAAAATTGCTGGTTTATACAGTCGTATGTTGTTCTACGTGAGTTGTCTTTTTGTCCTTGGATAGAAGGTAAAAAAGTGGTGTATCACACAATGCTATAGCGAGTTTTACAATATATTGTGAAAAAACCATAACGATTAATTCTGGTGTACCGTAAAAAGCAATCGTAATAAAGATTAACGTATCAACAAACTGTGACACAAACGTACTACCGTTGTTTCGTAACCATTTATGTTTATCCATCGTTTTCTTTTTTAAGTAAGAAAAGACATATACGTCTACGTGTTGTGAGATAAAGTAGGCGATTAAACTGGCTAGTACGAAACGATAGTTTTGGCCAAGCAACGTTTCGTATGCAGTTTGAGTATCGGCGGCAAATGGAGCAACAGGTAAAACCATCCCAAGAAATATCATAATGCTCGCAAAGATTTGTGCCCCGAATCCCATTAAAATCGTCCGTCTAGCCTCTTCTTTTCCGTAGCGTTCATGGATAACATCGGTAAACAAGAAAGAAAAAGCATACATAACGACAGCGGCTGGTAAAATGAAATTTCCTACCATAATAATTTTGCCTGCAATGACGTTTGCAATCACAATAGATGTTGCAAACAGAACATTAAACAAGACTAAATTTCGATCCGCTAAAGAATTATGCATGTTGTTCATCCTTTGTACGAATGGCAGTAGTCGTTAACTCAATACCTCCACGAGCAGATTGATACACTGTAACTTCTACTTGTTTTGGGTCAATGGCATAAACGACATCCTCAGCAATTTGTGCTGCCAACGTTTCACAAAATGCGCCTTCGTCACGATATGACCATAGGTAAAATTTTAATGATTTCGATTCAATACACTTTTCATCCGGTATATATTCGATTTCAACCCGTCCGAAGTCAGGTTGACCTGTCTTTGGACAAACGGCGGTAAACTCTAGTGCATTAAATTTAATTTTTTGGACGTTCGGACTAGGAAACGCCTCATTCTTTAAAATTTCTCTTCCTTCTTCAACACTATTTGGCCTTGGCATCGGACCAGAAGAAGGTAACCACGCTTTTTCCATTTTGATTCCTCCCTAGTTTTGATAAAGCAGGATGGTTTCGAACTGCTGTTACAAAAAATACATAACGTAAAAATTATAGCAGAGATGGGATAGAAAACAATATATTTACCTTTATTTTTCATAATACGAGATTATAATAATTTTGCCATATAATATTCATCATAAAAATCTTTATCAATAAATAAAGAATGTTTTTTCGTCCCTTCAATTTGAAAACCCATTTTCTTATATAAGCTAATGCCAGGCTCATTTTCCGTTACGACGGTTAACTCCAACCGATGTAAGTTTTGTTCATTAGCCCACCGAAATAGTTCATCAAATAGACGTTTACCAATTCCTTGACCTCGTTCATGTTTCACGATTCCAATCACAACATATGCGGAGTGTTGATTTCTGATAGCATTACCTCCGAATGCCATTACATAACCAACAGGCTGGTGGTTCTTTTCAGCAATTAGTATAGTACTATTATGTTGGTTCATTGTAGAGCGAATCAACGTTTCCGTCTTTTCCTCTGTTATGTTTCGTTCTCCACCTTCGTAAAGCATGTATAAAGATTCATGTTCCACTTGTGCAATTAACTGTGGAAGAGAGGAGACGTCCTCTTGGACCACCGTACGTATCTTAACTTTCATCGGATCTTCCCCCTTTCGTAACTTTAATATATAAAAAGTTTATGTTAATAGAATCAAAAGGACAAGTGTTACTAGTAAAACATGAACCATCTCCTATACAATAAGAGGAGGATACATATGAAAGGGGAAAGACAGATGAGATACCGTAAAGGCGAGCATCGTGACCTATCTGATATACGAAACATTATGAACTACTATATCCATGAAACGACTGCTACATTTGATATTGAAGAGAAAAAGGTAGAAAAAGTGAAAGAATGGTTTCATCAATTTCAAGATTTTCCGTTATTTGTAGCTGATAAAGATAATGAAGTAGTAGGATATGCCAGCTTGTTACCTTATCAGAAGAAAGAGGCTTACAAACATACTATGGAGTTGTCAATCTATATAGATCCCAATTCTCATGGATTTGGAATTGGTAAGCAGTTAATGGAGATGATTTTATTAGAAGCGAAAAAGCGAGAAATCCATTCCATAATTGCTATTATTACAACGGAAAACGAGCAAAGTATTGAATTTCATAAAAGGTTCGGATTTGAACATAAAGGTACATTGCATGAAGTGGGTTTTAAACATGGTAGATGGTTAGATGTCAGTTATTTTCAGTGGATTAACAACTCGAAGAAGTAGCCTATGTAAGGCTACTTCTTTTTTTATGGTCTTAAAAGAATGTAGGTCTAAAGACCGATGTGAATTCAATCGTCTTACCGTTATGGAATGTTTTCCTGCAGGCTATAATGAAATCAACATAAACGAAAGGGTGATTGAAGTGAATTTTTATGTATTAGAACAAATCATAAAAGATCGTCGACCTAAGTAAGACAAAAGAGAATAAGGAGAGAGAACGATGATTAATGAATATACCATTCAAACGTTAATTCAAGAACGTCGACCAAAATAATCAAACATGCAAGGGTGGGTTAGGTGATGATGCAAATGAACGAATATGCCATTGCGTATGAAGTGGCACAAAAGCGGGTGAAATAAAATAATATGGTTTATGCACCCCAAAATATATAAGCCTCTTTTCTTCATTTAAAGTGAAGGAGGGGCTTTTTCAACTAAAAAAGAAAGGTGCAACTCTTAAAATTCAAGAGCAACACCATTATTTTCATTAAATTTCTTGGACGTTCTCAAAATATTCTTCAAGTGTCCAATCGTTTTCGTAGACTTCAGTTGCTATCTCTTTTCCTACATAGCGGTAATGCCATGGCTCATAGATGTAGTTCGTAATATTTTCTTTCCCCTCGGGGTACCGTAAAATAAAGCCAAAGCGGTGAGCATTCTCCATTAACCACTTGCCCTCAGTTGTGGTCCCAAATTCTTCTGTTAATCCGAAGCCAGCACTCTCTGAACTAATGTCTATCGCTAAACCGGTTTGATGTTCACTCGTCCCTGGTTGAGCGACGACCAGCAAGGCTTGTTCTTCGCCCACACGATCCACTTGATTTTGGAAAAGAGCAGCTTGACGTTTATAAGAACGATAGCCTGAAACAGCAAATAAGAATATATCATTTTGATTCGCTTCTTGAAACATTTCCTCTAATGCTGTAGCAGCTTCCTCACGTAAATAACTTTTTTCAACATCTTCATCCCCAAATACAAACCGAACATCAGGCCTTACAAGGTCTTCAGGCTTATAGTCGTTTGGTAGAGCAAATTCCTTGTTTACTAAAGCCAATCTGTTTTCAGGATTCACGATTGTCGGTTGGCCATCTACAACTTCAATCTGATTAAAGAATATAGACTCTAATGTTGGTCCGCTAGGTTTTTCATCCTCAATTTTTTGTTCTTCATTTTCGTCATCTAATTCTTCTTTTTCTTCCTGTTCATTTGCTTTCTTCTCGTGATTTTCTTTTGTGTATTCTTTACTCTCGTCCCCACATCCAAGAAGGAATAGGAATAGTAAAAGGACATATATAGTACGATGCATGTTTTTCCTCCTTCATTCATCTTAAAATAAGAGGATGTTTCTGAGGTTCTCCTATATATTTTAGACGATTAAATATAACCTATGTTACATGAAACATAGGACTATATTAAATTATACTTATAAACCCTTTATGGGAAAATAGATAATTTCTAAAAAATATTTATTGTAAATTTATAGGTCCAATCTGTTTAGGCACCTGTTTCTATTTTATTATGCTTAATGAATTGTCGTAATCCTGCTTCTTTTTTATTGTAGATTCTAATGAAATTTTCCACATGCTTAATAATGGCAACCAAAGTAATAAATAAAGTGATAAGTAGGGCATAGAGTCCGTATCCACCGAAATAAGTATAGCCAATTAAAAAGAAGTATAATGAAAAGGCCCCGATAACAATATAGTCAGACATTACTGCAGCGAGAATAAAAATAGCTAATCCTAATAGAGCGATTTTCCAATTTAATGCAAAGATAAACCCTATTAGTGAAGCCGTTCCTTTTCCTCCACGGAACTGCATATGAATAGGGTAATTATGGCCGATAATGACAAATGATCCATTAATAAAATACAACAATTGTAGAGTACTTACCGTCACCTGATTCCCAATGAACAGGACCATTATTGCCATAGCCAATATAGGTTTCAAAATGTCGATTAAAGCTACCATAAGTCCAAACTTCCAGCCGAATATAATGGTGACGTTTGATGCGCCGGCATTTTTGCTACCTTCGTAGCGGATATCTTTCCCTTTCCATTTACTTACGATATAAGAAGGTTGAATACACCCGAAAATGTAACCTATAACCATGGCCATAAATATATAACTCATATTATTACTCCTCTTTAAGTTCAAACTTTCTTAAATTATATGATAGCAATTTCTAAAGCTCTTTTCATATATTCATAACTTACAAAAACCATAATTTCAGTAGCACTGTTAATTGACTTATGAGTGTAGTTATTGTTTAAGGGGGGGTCCGTTTTGTTCAAATCAAATTGGAGAAACGAATATACTGTTGTGACCTTCTTTTTATGGTTAATGATGCTGGCGTAAAGTTTTTACAAAATAAGCCACTGTATCTTATGTCACAGTGGCTCTAAAGGTTAGTCGATTTGAAATGCCCACGTACCGTTACGGAATAGTGGTTCAATTTTTCCATCTTGTGTTACAGCGTCAATGTCCAATTCCCCTGATCCAATCATAAAGTCGACGTGAGTTAAGCTATTATTCGCGCCGTGCTTATCGAGTTCGGTATCATCCATTTGAGTGCCGCCTTCAATACTTGTAGGATATGCCTTTCCTAAAGCAATATGACAAGAGGCATTTTCGTCATATAACGTATTGTAGAAAATTAGTCCGGACTGAGAAATTGGTGATTCATGTGGGACTAGTGCTACTTCACCAAGTCGACTAGCGCCATCGTCTGTGTTTAGTAAATTTTCTAACGTTTCGTATCCTTCTTCCGCAGTAAATTCAACAACTTTCCCGTCCTTGAATGTCAGTGTGAAATTATCAATAACATTTCCACCATAATTAAGGGGCTTTGTGTTTTTGACAGTTCCATTGACTTTATATTTATGAGGCATTGTATATACTTCTTCAGTGGGAATGTTTGCGTTAAAAGGTGTGCCCTTTTCAGATAATCCTGAACCACCTTTCCAAATATGGTTATTAGGTAGTTCAATTTCTAAGTTTGTGCCAGGTGCTGTATAAACTAATTTACTGTATTGCTTGTCGTTCAAATAATCTCTTACTTTGGCTAAATTTTTATTGTGGTCATTCCAAGAAGAAATAGGATCTTCATGGTCTGCACGGGTAATTTTGAAAATTTGTTCCCATAAAAGTTCTACTGCTTTTTCAGAATCCACATCCGGGAATATTTTACGAGCCCATGCTTTTCCTGGCACAGCCGCAACACACCATGTAAGGCGGCTATTCATCGTATATTGGCGGAAATTCTTTAAAGCTTCACCACTTGCTTTATTCGCAGAGGCTATACGAGTAGGGTCGATTCCTTTCAATAGGTCTGGGTTTGTTGGCTTAATCGAAAGGATGGCTGCACCATCTTCCGCGTAATGCTCCAACATATCCACCCGCCATTGTGGTACATTGACTAATGTCTCTAGCGGCGCGTGTTCATATTTTAAACGAGTTAACTCTTCATCCATCCAATTCATATGTACATCTTTTGCGCCTAATTGATATGCTTTTTTAGCTACAACACGGACAAAATCAACCGCTTCTGTAGGAGCATTTATCATTAAGGTTTGGCTTTCTTGTAAATTGACACCCATACGAACTACTAGTTCAGCATACTTTTCTAAGTTATTTTGAAATTCAGACATTATTCATCCTCCTTTAAATCCTTTATATTATTTCATATATCGAAATTTTCTACAATCAACTCGCCAAAGTTTTTTAAGAGGTTTTTGCAGTGACCTAAATCCATAGACGATTTTGGATAAGGGGAGGTAATATAAACCGGAAGTAGGATGAGAGGATAGTAGTAATTAGTGATTAGACTCCTAAGGTTTAGGAAATCGCATTTGTCAACTAATGGGAAGGAATTTGATATGGAGATGTGGAAATAGCAGAAGATACAGCATTCATTTTCATTATTAGGAACCTATATGCATAAGGTTTTACATTGGAACAACAACCTATAAATCAAAGTTTCGGGAAAAGAGAGGTGGAGGAATGAAGAAATTAAGTTTCCTTCTTATTATCATTGGATTGGTTTCTACAATCATTGGCTTTATTCCGGTTTTCTTTATATACCCTTATAAAGAATGGCAGACGATGTATCACTTTTTTTATTACATATTTTTACATGCTCCTGATCGACTATATTGGCAAATTGGTCTTGTCGTTCTTTGTTTAGGTGTTGTCTCTTATCGTAATAACTCACCAATCGAGTGATGAATGTGTGGAGGAATTGTGTTATGCGGAAGGTTGAGGTTATTCCTTATCAAGAGAACTGGAGGAGAAAGTTTGAGGCAGAAGCTCACAATTTAAAATCTTTATTTGGAACGAATTCACAAAATATTTATCATATTGGAAGTACCTCAATTCCGAATATGAGTGCCAAACCAATTATTGATATTTTAGTAGAAGTGAAGAGTTTGGAGCAAGTAGATAAGCAAAATAACGAAATGATAAAAAAAGGATATAAATCATTTGGGGAACATGGTATTCCTGATAGACGTTTCATTATAAAGGGAGGCGTTAAACGGACTCATCATATCCATGTCTTTCCAGAGGGTAATATGGAAATTGAACGACATCTATCATTTCGGGATTACTTAATTTCCCACCCAAAGGAAGCTCTTCAATATTGTCAGTTAAAGGAAGAGTTAGCGGTTCGATATCCTTTCGATATTGATAGATATATGAAGGGAAAAGATTCTTTTATTAAAAGCATTGATAGAAGAGCGAAGGAATGGAAAAGAGAGAAGGTTGGGAGTGAAAAATCCTTTGACAAATGAGGAACGTACGCCAAAAATTATTTCGGAAAGTGACAATTCAAATAGTTAAGATCCAGCCCAATTTTATAACGAAGAGAAAGGAACAATTGGGTACTGGATCCTATTTGTGTAGAAATACATATTCAATGTATTTATTGTCCCATGAATCATCCTGTAGTAAAGAAACAATGGTTACTTTTACGAATAAGGTGAAAAAAATCGTCTATTCCACCAACCGTCCGATGTTTAATACAATTTTGTAATTTGGGTGCCGGGGTAGTAAAAGTCGATAATTTCTTTATAGTTCTTGCCTGTCTCTGCCATATAGTGAGCACCCCATTGACTCATCCCAACCCCGTGACCATATCCTCTTCCTGTTACTTTGTAAAGTTGTTCACTTTCTTGAAACGAGTCAATCAAGTAGCTCTTGAATAACGTTCCACCTATCATGGGGCGAATACGTGATAATGGAACGTCTTTTAATTCAATGCTGTCAAATAAAACAAAACCGAAGAATTGGTACATAAAATCAATAGTAATCGAACCTTTTGTGGAGCGCTTTCCTTCTGTCTTGTCTTTTGTGGAGATATTAAAGTGTGGTATGCGAATAATTTTTATTTGACTCCCGTATCCTTTTTTCCTTAACCAGTTTTTTATACTATTGGAAATTTGTTTATCCTTTTCTTGCAACTTATTCCAATGTAATGGAGTAACTAAATCAATAGGACCTAATTGGATTTGTCTTTTGTGTAGGGTGAATTCCCATGGATTCACAGGATCAAAAGGATCCTGTTTTATTGGGAAATAACTGCGTCTCTTTCCTCCCCACACGTTCTCGTTACTTTCGGTCATCCCACCGTTGCTGGCAGAATAAAAGGCTGTTATCGGCTTTCCGCTAAATGTGATAATTTCTCCTTTTGTTTCCTCTACAGCTTTAGTGGTTCGATTGAATTTCTCTTCATATCCTCCGTATACTTGAAAGCGGATCGTATCATCCATGTTTTGATTTAACTGGGTGATAGCATATGTTCTAGCTGCCAAACTTTGAGCTTTTAATGCTTCCATATTCCATGTTGGATAAACTTCAAAAGGTACAACACCTTTTAAATACTCCTCCAATTGGAGATGGTTGATTGGCCGGATATGCTTTTTATCTTCTATTGTAAACTCCATGGCACCTAAGTAGGCTCGGTCGTTAATGTATACGAGGTGAGTCTTATCATATGTTTGGGGAATTAATATTAGATTGTCACCAAGTTTATTCGTGTCTTCTCCAGCCCTTGTTAAGTAAAGCTGCCCTCTCTTCGTATATAACGTATAGTTCACTCCTTCCTCTAACTGTAGAGTAGGGCTTAACGTTTCATAATTTCCTTTTATCTTTATGTTAATCTTTGACGTTTCCTTAATATAATTGACAAGTTTTACTGATACCATTTCATCTGCGTCAGCAATGAATGGATTAAATATAAAGAATAAAGTAAATAAGCATATGACTGTTCTCATATGTTTAGCTTTTGATGTTTTATTGAGGTTATTCGATATTAATCATAAAAACCGATAATCGATAACATAAAGGGACCAATAATGGATGTAATGGACCCAACTAGTAAAATGAAGCCCAATAACCTGTTGTTTTTACTTTCAAAATGAACAACAAATGCAATCAAGGCTGTTACGAGAAGTCCAAAACAGGTTGCAACAAAAGGATTAGTTGGTGTAATTCAATCATACGCATGTATTAACAATGGATACATATTTATTCCTCCCTAGTAATCATAGACAAATCAACAGGGTAAAAGGATTCATTTAATACGATTGTAATGAAAATAACCGCACAAATTTTGTCGGATTTCATTTGTTATAAAGAGGGGGTGATAACAATGGTTAGTATAGAAGAAAAAATTTCAGCCCTCGAAACAAAGGTTACAGATTTAAATGGTACAATAGAAGGTCACGAAAAAATATTAGAAGATAAGACGGATAAAAATGATGTTCGTGTTTTAATAGATGAATCATTACAAGCAAAAAAAATTGTGAATGAAAATGAAGTGATCATTTTAATCGAAGATTCCATGAAAGGTAAATCCTTTGTTGGCCGCGAAGAAATGGAAAATATTCTTCATGAAGCCCAACTGAAAATGTTAAAGTGGATGATTGGAACTGGCGTAAGTATTGCTGCTGTTGTTGTAGGTATCTTAAAACTATATGCTTAATTGTACGATAACGTTCTCTTCATCCGACCTTTTCCCTTTGGTTCCCAAAGGGTCTTTTTATGAGTTTACATCACGACTTCCAGATAAAAGTCTTAATAAGTTCATTTTTCTAATCAATCTCTTGAAGAAAGTGTTATCGGATATGTATTCTTCACCAACTTTGGTTACTTCAGCCTCATTTAAAAGAACATATTGGATATGATTTCCGAATCGGCTTCTGGACACGATCCCATTAACGAGTAACCCTCGACCCATGGCTTCGTTAACCAATTCACCAAAGGATTGTATGTTTAAGTCATAATGGTATGCCTTTGGTTCTTTTCCTGCGATAATGTCTTTTAATACCCTCACCGTCATTTTTGTTTCATTCATAGGTAACCTCCTTTTTTATTAGAAATTATTTAACTTATTTCGATAAGATAGGGCAAATTCCTCCTATGTTTTGGAGAAACAGACAAGTTTTTCGGAAAAATTATTTGTATGACATAGATGATATGACGAAATTTTGGGCAAAGTATAAAACGGGAATTAGAAATATGTATACTACAATAGGCTGGAGGATGTCACCGTGGATAAACAAAAATTGGCATTGCTTGCATTAGCTTCAATTCCTCTTGTCATGACATTGGGAAATTCAATGTTTATACCAGTTTTACCAACAATAGAGAAAAAAATTGATATTACACCTTTTCAATCAAGTATGATTATTACGGTGTATTCCATTATTGCTATTCCCCTTATTCCAATTGCAGGGTATCTGTCAGATAAATTCGGCAGAAAGAAAGTCCTGATTCCGAGTTTAATTATTACCGGTATTGGTGGAGCACTATCAGCATTTGCAGCTTGGAAATTGGATAACCCATACATGCTCATTCTCATCGGACGCTTTTTACAAGGGGTAGGAGCAGCGGGAGCATTTCCGGTTGTCATCCCTACGGTTGGAGATATGTTTAAAGATGAAAAAGAGGTTAGTCATGGATTAGGCGTCATTGAAACGGCAAATACAGCTGGTAAGGTTCTGAGTCCAATATTAGGAGCAGCACTAGCTTTTATTATTTGGTTCGTACCGTTTGTATCGATTCCTATTTTATCAGCTATTGCGATATTCCTTATTATGGTATTTGTTAAACCTCCGAAACAAAATGATGTACAAAAAGAAAAGTTTCAGCAGTTCTTACAAAAAGTGAAAGAAATATTTCAAAAGAATAGCAAATGGCTTACAGCTATTTTCTTTATAGGCTGTATAAATATGTTCGTTCTGTTTGGTTTTTTGTTTCATTTATCTTCTATATTAGAAGATAAATATGACATTAACGGTATTATGAAAGGTGTCGTATTAGCAGTGCCGTTACTCGTCCTCTGTACCGCTTCATTTGTTACAGGTAAGAAAATTGGTAGCAGTAAAGTGGTCATGAAATGGGTAATTTTAATTGGCAATGCAACGGCAGCAGGTGCATTTGTGTTCGTGAGAGCTGATATGACACTAATGATCATGCTAATTTTACTTTCAGTTGCCGGGTTGGGAATCGGTATTTCGTTACCGAGTTTAGATTCATTAATTACTGAAGGAATCGAAAAAGAGGAGAGAGGTACAATTACCTCCATATATAGCAGTATGCGATTTGTAGGTGTCGCTGCCGGGCCACCTGTAGCTGCGATGATGATGAAAAATTTCCCTGCTATTATGTATGTTAGTTTTGCTATCCTTAGTGCTGTTGGTGCATTGTGGACCTTTCTAGCAATAAAACCAGAAAAAGAAAAACAAGCTCCTCAAAATGCTCACTAATGTTGGGCATTTTTTATTTGTTATTTTTAAGGGGTTGGAAATGTAGTTATAAATCACCAGTGGAAAGGGACAATAAAAAGAGGAAAAAATCGTTAATCGTCTAGGAAGTGACAAGGTTGCTATAAAAGAAATAAAATTTGAGAAAAACTTTGATAAACACATTGCGAAAGTGAATGAGATCTATAATCAACCAGTAAATCATGACTTTGTCTTTCATCCGTTACAAATAACTGAAGAGGAAAAGAGGACAGCTCTTTTTTATTATAAAACGACGACAAATAAATCGGATATTATAAAAAAGATTATCCAACCATTATTAAATAAATTTGGCGGTTTTGCAGTTATTATTGTTGGCGTGGTTATCTTAATAACTCCATTTGTTTTCTATTTTGTGGTAAATTAAGAAAATACACAGGAACTATGTATCCTGTGCATTTTTTTTGCATGTTGTTCTATGTCGTTCTTTTTATAATGTATGACTATATACAACTTTACCGTTTAAAATGGTTGTCACAACACAATTACGTAAGTCAAAGGGGTCTCCATTCCAAATTACAACATCTGCATCCTTACCTACTTCAAGGGATCCTACTTGATGATCGATTCCAATATGTTTAGCTGCATTTAGCGTTAACGCTTGTAGGGCAGTTGCTTCCGGTAAGCCGTATTTTATTCCCATGATAGCACTCGTTATTAAGTGGTCAATTGTGACAACAGGGTGGTCTGTTGTAATTGCAAAGGGAACACCCGCATCAGCAAAAGCGGTTAAAGTGTGCCAACCACGATTTTCAAGCTCCACTTTTGAACGGGACGTCATCGTTGGACCTACCGCAATGCTTACATTATGCTTAGCAATATAATCAGCCATTAAGTGCCCTTCTGTACCATGTTCAATAGTTAACTCAATATCAAACTCTCGTTTAAGACGTAGGACCGTTGCAATATCTTCTGCCCGATGAGCGTGAACCCGTAACGGAATCTCTTTTCTTAACACTTTAGCGATATTTTCTAACTCCAAATTCCTTCCGATTTTTTCGGATTCTCGTTCATTGAGATAATTTTGACCTTCTATTAATTTTTTTCTTAATAGAGCAGCTACGCCCATACGTGTAGTTGGCATTTTTCCCTTATCTCCATGAACACGTTTTGGGTTTTCGCCAGTTGCGGCTTTTAAACCAGAAGGCTCTTTTACAATCATTTCATCAACTACTGTGCCTGCAGTTTTTACGATTGCCATTTCCCCACCAATAACGTTAGCACTCCCTGGAAGGATTTGCACAGTAGTAACACCGGAGCTACGTGCGTCTTCAAGCCCTTTTTCAAACGGATTAATGCCGTCAATAGCACGTATTTCAGCCGTAGTTGCACTACTTGTTTCGTTAAAGTCGTGTCCTTCTTTTCCAACACCTTGTTCAAATACACCAAGGTGGGTATGTACATCGATGAGGCCGGGAGTAACAACTTTTCCACTAGCATCAATAACGTCGTAGTTAGGCGGGATATGAATGTTTTCTCCAATAGATTGAATTTTACCGTCTTCAATTAATATCGTTACATCCTTAATCGTTTCTCCATTTCCAATAAATCCACTAGCGTGTTGAATTGCAAGCATGGACTCACTCCTTTTTATAAAATCACAATCATACATTTAGTGTACATTTTTTATAGGAAAATAGAAATGAAATCGGTAAAAGTAGACAATTCTTCCATAGTTTCGTAGAGTAAATATATACGAAAAAAGAAGGAGCATGTCTGATGTTCATACTGAACGCCCTCTTACTATATGGTTTTGGCATAATTGGTTACGGTATTATAATTTTTGCGCTAGTTCGATATGTAAAGTATCGGAATACAAAAGGTACACCTGTTTTTCCAGTGAATGAAAAAGAATTAAATGCCTATCGCCATCCTAGTGGCAAGAATCTGGACCCCTTTGGCTATCGGAGAGCAAACAAATCTTTTCTTATCTTTTTCTTTATTTCCGTATTTATGATGACTGGTTTTCTGTATGTAGCATTTGTGTCGGAGGATACTGGTTTCCTTGTGTTTATCGTCGCATTAGCATTTCAATTTCAATATTTATTAGAAGATTTAGAGTCATTCGTTCTTTTTGATGATCGCATCCTTATAAATGGAGATGATTTAAAATGGAAAGAGATCATCAGTTTTGAAATCAACAAAATTGACATGGCCCATAAGTATTACGGTATGAGTGAGGAAATGAACGGGAAAGATGAACTCGTCATACGTACGAAGAAAAAGTGGAAAAAGAAACAGCGTATCATTATTGTCGATCATAAAATAACGGATAAAATACAAGCACTATTTATCGAAAAAGGGATATATCCTCATAACGACACAACAGTAAACAAACGGTAGCTTAAGTTTAAAGCTACCGTTTGTTAGATAAATTGATATTCTCCTGTTCTTGTATCAACAGTACATCCGTAAATGTTAATGGAACCCGGAATTAAAGGGTGTTCTTTAAGCATTTGTACATTTTCCTGGACAACTCCCTCAACATCAATAGGCCTATTCAACCACTCAATCCATTGTTTCGGTTGAATGTGTAATATTTGAAAGTCCTCTTCTGTAATCCCCATTTTTCCTAAAGATTTTTCAATGTTTATCGTCAGGGGTTGCTCTACCTCACCTATAACATATATAGCATCAATAGGTTGAGACAGGATCATCTTCATGATCTCTCTTAATGTATTACTGTAAGGTTGAGAAATGAGCGTTCCAAAACAATGGGAGATTATACAATCCTTTAAATTTTTGTTCGTTATCGTTGTATAGAACGGTTTTAATTGATCGTTTAATGGTGTGATTATTAACGTTCTTTTCGCACTATTACTCATATTCACCCCTCCTAGTTTTCCATTCCATAAAAAAACCGACAACTTAGACCTGCTTGTGATTCATCCAAGAGGTCAATCTGTTGTCGGATTATCTTTAACGTACCAAAAGGTATTTTCAAGATCTTCCACTAATTTATTTTCCATTTTGTCTCCAAATCTATTTCCATTTTAAATACCATTATTCGTTCACCTGTAACGGTACTTAAATCTGTATAAAAACTTTTAATGTTTTCCTCGGCTATATTCGAAATAATCTCGTAAAGCTGAGATGTACCCGACTCTACTAAATCGGCACGATTTCGTTTTATAGAAAGTGTACCTTCTATGGAGTTACATACAGAATATTCTGCAGGTGTTAATATGCCACGTAAAGAGACGATAATCATGTCACGGAGTATATCAGTTTTTACAGATACAGATCCACGGCCTAAAAAATCCTTTTCCCAGTGGGTTAATGCCTTTCCGATTTCTGCTTCAACTGTTCCAATGGTTTTACACATCGGTGCTATGAAACCTCCCTATACAAAAAAAGCAGTATGTTTCATCTGAATTCAAATAAAAATTGCATGAGAATTCGCTTGTGAAACATACCGATTTATTTCATTCGTCACTGCTATATCATAGATTACTTTTTCATCTACCCAATTGGTCTTGGATAGAAGCTAAAGAAACTTAATGTAAGAGTTTAAATAAAATCTGTCGGTTTCCATTTTTGTCATTTTATAATTACAGGTTATCGGACAATGAATTCAATGTCAATTGAAAACTGTGTCAAAGGTACTATGAAGTAATATGTTGAAAAGATTTTGAAGAGGAATAATAGTCATGTTCTAATTCATTATCGTGACTAATAAAGTGTTAGAAGACAGGCAGGTTACGGAAAAGGAGAGGGTGAACATTTGTGCTTGATTTTCTTCCAGGCAATAACGTTGTCGGAAACATCGCAATCCTTATAACGTTTATACTCATCTTTATTATGGTAGTTCGTATAACATTGAAAAATATGTTGATTTATCGTCATTTACATACACAACTTGAAAAGTTAGAACGAGATCCGGAAAAAAGCGATATTTGGCATGATATGAAAATGCAATATGAAGCAGAAAAAAGAAAAGAAACGAACCATCTTGACATTCAAACCTTTGTGGAAGGGTTTATGTCCAATTATTCCATTGATTTTGTAACGAAAAGTGTGATGAGTAGTATTCACCGAATTCAATCTTCAACGTCAACGGTTATATTAATAGGTGTATTAGGGACATTCATTGGCTTAATTAGCGCATTGTATGGAATAGATGTAAGTGGAACAGAAATTCAATCTTCTATTCAAAATGTATTAAACGGGATTTACATTGCGTTTTTTACCAGTGTATTTGGTATTATGGCATCTTTAATTCTATCTTTTGTGCAAAAACATTGGGATGCAGAACATGTCATGCTACGTATAACGTTAAAAGTAGAAAACTTGTTACATCCATATGACCAGCATACTTGGGAAAATCGAATGATTACATCCTTAGAAGATGTGAAAAATGCGATTCAAGATATGCATGGTAGTTTAAGAGAATTGGATCACTTCTCAGATACAATGGAACGGGCGTCAGAAAATTTAAATGAATATAACATTAAGTTTGAAGAGAGCTCCGAAACACTACAAAGTATCTTTCACAATATGGAAACAGTTGGAGAAAACTTTAATAAACGGATGGATAGCTTAAATGAAAGGTTTGATCAACTAAATCACTACCAAGAGGAACAACAACATGTATTACGAGCTATTGAAAAAGGGTCCTCTGACCTCTATCGCGATGTTGCAAATTATGTTCAACAAGCCAATACCCATTTAGAATCAATTGCTGACAACTCAACGAAACAAAGTGAACATACGAAATCTTTTTATGATGATAGTATGCGGGAGTTAAAACAAGTTGTCCAATCTATGTCATTAATAGAAGAAAAAAATAAGGACTACATTATGAATGTGGAAAAAGCGACGACAACGATGAAGGAAATATTGAGCGATCGAGCATTCGACCAATTAATTGGAGTAACAAAAGGATTTGCGGACAATGTGCGTCAATTGGAGAATCATTTCCGAAGTTTAGAAAATCAGTATGAAAAAATATCGAAAGAACGGCAAGAGTTCTCAACCTTTGCCCAAGAACAAAAAGCTGAACTCGTAAATATTCGTGATGCAATCCACTCTTTTATTGCTGACAATCAACGAATGAAAAACCAGTTTGAATATACACTTGAACAGTATGACAAAACAAATCGCGATTTAGTTCAGAAAACTGCCGAACTGTCTACGTCTTTAAAACAATCGCTACAAGATAATCTACATCAACAAGGGAATCAAGTACGACAGGAAATTCAGGAAATAACAAACCAATTTGGTGATACCGTTCGAAATATGGACAGTTCCCTAAGTCGAAATTTTGATAGCTCTTTATCACGGTTAGAAAGTAGCATTATGAAAAATAATCAAAATGGTGTTGATCATCAAATAAAGCAGTTAAATGATCTTCTGCACAACCAATTATCAAACAATACATATACAACGGAAAACCTACAACTTGCGATTCAACAATTATCGGAACAAATTCAAAGGTGGAATAATCAACGAAATTCAGCAGTCGTGTATCCAAGTCAAAGGGAGAATCGGTAAACGATGAAGTCAAAATACCACCGTTTGTTTGCATCCGGGACAAAAGAAGGGAAGTTTTGGCCAGCGTTCACAGATATATTAGCAACATTACTACTGGTTATTTTACTTATACTCGTTACATTGCTTTTTACAAAACAAGTAGAGATTAGTGATAAAGAGGGGAAAATCGAGGCTCAGGAACAGCAGATTGAAGCATTAATTGGGTTTCGAGAAGGGGTTATTGATGACCTGTCTGCTGCTTTTCGAGAACAAGGTGTTGAGGTAGAAGTTGATCCGAATTCAGGAGCGATAAAGTTTGATAGTGATTTATTGTTTGATTATGATAAGGCTGTTTTACGCCCCGAATTTAAGCAACAATTACAAAATATTATCCCCATCTATGCCTCTGTTTTATTTCATGAAGAAAATCGCGAAATGGTTGACTCAATTATTATTGAAGGACATACAGATTCAGATGGGTCTTATATGTATAACTTAGAGTTGTCACAACAACGTGCGTTTAGTATTGTTAGCTACATTTTAAGTGATGAATTTGGCGATTTCCCAAATAAGGAAGCATTGCGTCAGAAAATTGCAGCAATTGGACGTTCTGAAAGCGAGCCGATCATAGAAAATGGGAGCGAAAATAAGTCAAAGTCACGTCGTGTAGAGCTAAAGTTTCGCATAGCAATGTCTGAAGAGATGGAAAATGTATTCAAAGATATATCGAAAGAAGAACAGTAATCACTTTAAACCTGTCCTTTTGGATAGGTTTTTTTATGGTAAAATATTACTGTAACAATTGGGGGGGAGATGGGATGAATGGAAAGGTATTTTTAATAGGAATTCTCATTGTTATTGCCTGTTGGATAGGGAATATTGTGTATTATGTGAACCAACAATTAGACAAACCGATATTTTTTGAACATTACTATGACATTGTTCAAAGTGATCACACCGATGTTACGCTATATTATGTAACGAATAAACATAACCCCACTATGATTAACTCTATAGAGGTTAATGGTATCAACTTTACACCTACATCTTACTTTCCACATAACGAATCGCATAACCAACCTGAACAGCAATTTCAACATCATACAATCATGAAAGTGATGATTCATATTCCGAAAGCTATATTTGATAATCAAAAGAATGAAGAGGGGATTTGGGCTTTTAGTGAAGCCAAGGTTTTTCCGGAAATAGGTGACCCGTTCACAGTAAATGTTGGAAACATTGTAGTAATAGAAGAGATATCACTACATGATGACCTTTATGAAACGAAAACCTTTCTAGGTGAGCGGTGGGAATCACAATTTATCGCAAAAGAATCTATGAAAATTACAAACATTGTTAGTGCGAAAAATGGGCTTGAAAAGGACTTGTATATAGCCTTAGGGAGTAACGATATAGATTTTGAAGGGACACATAATGAACCTAACTGGTTCAGCCATGAATTGAAAGAAAAATGGGAACATATAGATAGAACACCATTTCATGATAATTTATTACCGTTGGAACTTAGTGAAGAAGATAGATTTACGATGTATGCACAATTAAATCCAAACAAGAAAGTTTTCGTGCGGAAATACTTCCGAATTAGTGGGATAAGTGCATCTGGTAGACCATTCCATTCCTATATTCATTTTGATCCAGTTCGTCCTGAATTTACAGATCAAGAGTTAAAAAGATTGATAAGGGAGGAGTCATAGTGAGGAATGGATTTTTAAAGCTTTTTATTGGGTTTCTCTTCTTATTTCTTGAATTTCGAATTGGTCCTATTGACGTACTCGCAGACCCTGCCGGTATAGGATTCATTTATGTGGGGCTGGATCAGCTTTCAAAAGTGGTGGAAGTAAATGCTACTCTGCGACAATTAACCGCACTTCTAATTGTATTGGCGCTTCCGTCAATGTTTTATCCTAAGTTTGACATTCATGACGAGTGGTCATGGTGGGGGATATATAACAATGGAGTTGGATTCATGTATATCATCTTAACCTACCATTTATTTCAGTACATGTTAAAAGTAGCGTCACATTTCAATCATCACTCCCTTTTTCAACAAACTTCAAGATTGTTTCCACTGTATATAATTGTTGTACTTATCACTGAGATGTACTTACCCTTCACCATGAACTTTCATAATAGCCTGTTAAACGGACTTATCCTGATTCTTATTCTAGTCGTTTTTTTGCTATATATTATGTTCTTACTACTACTATTAAAATATCGTCGTGTGGAAAAGGTGGAATGATTTTGAATGTATCGGAATTCAACCCTTTAAACTGAAATGATATGCAATCTAAAGTTTTTTCCACTCCATACAATTGCAATATAGGATCAAGAATTAACTTTATTAAATGAGGAGGTTTTTTATATTTAAGATACAAATGACATAATGAAGTTGAGACAGATTGTGAAAAAGAGTCGAATATTTTGTACGATTAAGGACGGATTATAAAGGGCGTTAATTGTAATATAAGAGGAAAAAATAAACGAGGGATTTGTCCCTCGTTTTTAATGTTTAGCTAGTTTTTTTCGTATTTTTCATATAAAGAGGGCAATCGATCCTCGAAAATTGGAATCGTTTTTCGGACGTGTTCTACATCTTGAACATCAATCGTTCCATTTAAAATCGTTTCTGATGTATCGCCTTCGACAACGATTTCCCCCCACGGACTAATAATCATGGAGTGTCCACCAAATTCATTATTTGGGTCATGGCCTACCCGATTACATGCTATGACATAACTTTGGTTTTCAATTGCACGGCTAATTAGTAAGGAACGCCAATGTTCTACACGTGGTTTCGGCCATTCTGCCGTAACAAATAGAACATGGGCACCCTTTGCTGCGTGTAATCGTACCCACTCTGGAAAGCGAATATCATAACAAATAAAATTAGCACAGGACACCTCATCAATGTGAAAAAATCCAGTTGACTCTCCAGGTACTAAATATTTTTCCTCATCCATTAAACGGAATAGATGTACTTTACTATATTCCCCAACATTATTTCCTTGCCGGTCAAATACAAATGTTGTGTTCGTTGTACCTTCATCTGTCCTTTTCGCAATAGAACCACCAACAATATTAACATTGTATTGTTTTGCTAATGATGAAAGTAATGCCATTCCTTCTTTACCATCAACATCTCCAATATCTTGGAGTCTTGTTAAATCATAGCCGGTGTCCCACAGTTCGGGAAGAACGATCACATCTGGTTTATCTCGCATAGCTTGTTTTACGAAATCTTGAACTTTTTTTCGGTTTTCTTCTGGTTTTCCAAAGACAATATCCATTTGAAGAAGTGAAACAGAAAGTTTCATAAGACCACTCCACATACTATAAAAAGTAATGTATAAAAAGATAACGTTATTATGTCATTGGAAATGGAATTCTGTCAACTTTGAAAATTTAAAAAAGTCCTTTACAACTAAGTCCTGAGTCGCTAACATAAATAGTTAGAATTTATTTGAGCAAATGGGAAGTGATGGAATGAAACAAATTCAATTTTCCGATGCCTTACAACGGCTACCGAAGCAATTTTTTGCAAGTTTAACGAGGAAGGTACAAAACCTCCAAGCCGAAGGTCATGATGTGATTAACCTTGGACAAGGGAATCCAGATCAACCTACTCCTGACCACATTGTACAATCATTACAAGAGGCAGCAGCTAATCCTGCATACCACGGGTATTCGCCATTTCGTGGTCATCAATTTCTAAAGGATGCAGCAGCAACTTTTTATAAACGAGAATATGATGTTGATGTGAATCCCGATATAGAAGTCGCGGTTTTGTTTGGAGGAAAAGCAGGATTAGTTGAAATTAGCCAATGTCTATTAAATAAAGGAGATGTTGCATTAGTACCTGATCCAGGTTATCCAGATTATTGGTCTGGTATTGCGATGGCCAATGCAAAAATGGAAACAATGCCTCTTCTAGAAAAGAATGATTATTTACCGAATTATCAAGATATTTCGCAGGGAATTTTCGAAAAAGCAAAGCTTATGTTTCTTAATTACCCTAACAATCCAACTGCAGGAATAGCGACAGAAGAATTGTTTGAAGAGACCGTGAATCTAGCAAATAAATATGATATTTGCGTTGTCCATGATTTCGCATACGCTACGATCGGTTTTGATGGAAAAAAACCAATTAGCTTCCTACAAACACCCGGAGCGAAAGAGGTTGGGATAGAGATATACACTCTCTCAAAATCATATAATATGGCAGGTTGGCGGGTCGGCTTTGCTGTCGGACATCCGGATGTAATTCGAGCGATAGAGTTGATTCAGGATCATTTTTACGTAAGCTTGTTTGGAGGAATTCAAAAAGCAGCAGCGGATGCTTTACTAGGTCCACAACAATGTACAGAAGATATGACAAAACTTTACGAGTCACGGAGAAATGTATTGATTAATGGATTAAAAGAAATTGGGTGGGAAGTGGAAGCACCAAAGGGCTCCTTCTTCTCCTGGTTAAAAGTGCCGGATGGTTATACATCTGAAGAATTTGCTGATCTACTCTTGCATAAAGCACATGTCGTTGTTGCACCAGGAATTGGCTTCGGTAGGAACGGTGAAGGCTACGTTCGAGTAGGATTACTAGCGGATGAAAGTAGATTAAAAGAGGCTGTTGAACGAATCCGTAATCTGAAAATTTTCAAAAGGTAAAATCATCGTTTTTTTTGTAAAATTTAATTGACAATACTTTTGGACTACGATAGGATATTCATTATCATTTAACTAAATAATAACTTATCCAGAGTGACTGAGGGAACAGGCCCTAAGACGTCCGGCAACCTTCCGTGTGGAGTGGTGCTACTTCCTGCAGAATGTGTTTCATTCTGAAAGATAAGGATTCAATATGAACCCTCTTTCGAATGAAAGAGGGATTTTTACAGATTAAAGCTTTATAGCTTTATAGCTTTATAGCATTAGACAATTAATGAGGTGACTCAACCATGATAAGGATAGAAAACCTTGTAAAAGAGTACGTAACGAAGAAGAAGTCGAAAGTTATTGGCGTGGACAATGTTACGTTATCAATTGAGCAAGGTGAAATTTTTGGTATTGTTGGCTATAGCGGTGCCGGTAAGAGTACCCTTCTCCGCTGTATAAACTTACTTGAAAGGCCTACAACCGGCAAAGTTTTTGTCGATGATTTAGAGCTGACAGCATTGTCAGGCAAGGAGTTACGGAAAGCCCGCCAAAAAATTGGTATGATCTTTCAACACTTCCACTTAGTCTCGGCAAAGACTGTGGCAGAAAATGTTGCCTTCTCGTTAAAGGCTGCTGGTAAGTCAGAAAAAGAGACTGTAGAAAAGGTTGATAAGCTTTTAAATATGGTAGGATTACTGGATAAAAAGGATCAGTATCCTGCTCAACTAAGTGGGGGGCAAAAACAGCGTGTTGGTATAGCGAGGGCATTAGCCAATGACCCGAAAGTGCTGCTTTGTGATGAAGCTACTTCTGCGCTAGACCCTAGTACAACAATGTCGATACTAAAACTGTTGAAAAAAATTAATCGAGAACTCGATATTACCATTGTTATTATTACTCATGAGATGGAAGTCGTGAAAGAAATCTGTCACCGGGCAGCAGTGATGCAAGACGGATTAGTTATAGAGGAAGGACCTGTTTATGATATCTTCTCGAGCCCAACGAAAGATTTAACGAAAAAGTTTATCGAAGGTGTTATTCAATTTGATTTACCTGAGAGAATTATTCAAGAACGAACGGGTACATTGGTGAAATTGCAATTTAAAGGGAAAGTTGCTGAAGAGGCGGTAGTATCTGAGGCTTTACAACAGTTTCAAGTGAAGGGCAATATTTTACACGGAAAAATTGAATATATAGGCGATATACCGTTAGGGATTTTTGTAATGGAATTGCTCGGCGAGCGTTCCGAAATCGAGAAAGCTATTCAATTCTTAGATGAACGAACGAAACATGTGGAGGTGATTTCACATGGATAGAATTATTGAATTGTGGCCAGATTTAATAAAAGCCTTTTTACAAACGCTACATATGGTTGGTATATCCCTTGGGGTTGCCATTTTGATCGGAATGCCCCTTGGCATTTTGCTATATGTGACAGATAAAGGGTTGTTTTTAGAGAATCCGGTTATAAAAGGGATTGCAGGTGTTGTTGTGAACCTTGTTCGATCAATTCCGTTTATCATTTTACTCGTTTTCTTATTACCATTTACGGAATGGATTGTAGGGACTACCATTGGGCCATCGGCAGCCTCTGTTTCTCTTTCGGTCGCGGCGATCCCATTCTTTGCGAGAATTGTAGAGTCATCAGCAAGGGAGATTGACAAAGGTGTTATTGAGGCAGCAATCTCAACAGGGGCCTCACCATGGATGATCATTAAAGATGTCATTCTACCAGAAGCCCGTTCGGGCATTGTCAGTGGCCTAACCATTACAACGATTAGTCTAATTGGTTATTCCGCGATGGCAGGTATTGTTGGTGGCGGAGGTATAGGTGACCTTGCGATTCGATTTGGTTATTATCGCTATGACAATACCGTCATGTTTACGACTGTCGTCATTTTAATTGCTCTTGTACAAGTCATACAGTTTACAGGTGACCGTATCGCAAGGGCGTTAGACAAACGGTAAAATTGCTATATTAGCATTTTTATATAAAAAAAGAAAAAAGTGGGGGTACAACAAGATGAAAAAAGGTTTATTTACATTATTAGCAGTATTATTACTTACGGCTCTAACAGCGTGTGGTAGTGATAATGCGTCAGGTGATTCTGAAGACAAGAAGGAAATTGTATTTGGTGCAACAGTAGGACCATATAGTGATATGGTAACGAAGGCGATTAAGCCAATTTTGGAAGAAAAAGGATACACAGTTGATGTCGTTGAGTTTAGTGATTATGTACAACCGAATAAATCGTTAGCTAATGGTTCATTAGATGCAAACTTGTTCCAACATAAAATATATTTGGATGCATTTTCTGCCGAACATAATTTAGATTTATCTGAAGTTATTATCGTTCCGACAGCTCCAATGGGTATCTATTCAAATAAGTTTGACTCCATTGAAGACATTGAAGAGGGAAGCGAAATTGCGATTGCAAGTGACCCGACAAATCTTGCTCGTACACTGTTAATTTTAGAAGCTGCGGGTTTAATCAAAATTAGTGAAGATGTAGATCCATTAAAAGCTTCTGAAAAAGATGTGGTAGAAAACTATAAAAATTTAAAATTATCTCCAATTGAAGCGGCACAGCTTCCACGTGCCGTAGAAACGGTTGATTTATCCGCTGTTCCTGGAAACTTTGCTCTAGCTGCTGATATGAACTTACTTGATGCACTTGCTTTAGAAGAGATGCCAGATGACTATCGTAACCGTGTTGCAGTACGTACCGAAGATTTAGATGCACAATTTGTAAAAGATATCGAAGACGCCATTAAATCTGTAGACTTTGAAGCAACAATTGATGAACAGTTTAAAGGATTTGGAAAACCAGCTTGGATGTTAAATCGATAAACGATGAAAAGCCTATTCTAACTAGAATAGGCTTTTTATATTGTTGCAACAACATATATTTTATGAAAAGATAAAGAAAGAGTGTTTGAAGAGAGGTTATATGTATATGAATAGTTGGAACTTTATACAAACTGTGACAGGTGGTTTAGGTTTTATATTGCTATCAATTGCTTTAGTTGGAATACTGGTACTGTTCATTACTAATGGATTGAAGAAACGTTTTAATAGCTCTATTGTTAGATTTCCAATAATGATAATTATTACTATCGCTATCTATGATCTACTACTAGGAGTATTCTTTTTTCCGAATGACGAATATGTTAATTTTGGAGTTGGCAAGGGAGTTTTTATCGGTATTTTCATTATTGGCTTAAGTGTCACCCTGTCTTTTGCCATTATAACAATTCTTTGGAAAATCGTATTTTCAAAGAAATTTTCATAAATAATAGTTGCGCTGAGTAAAATTATTTTTTTCCTTCATGATTTCCTCGATTCAAGCATGAACAGAGCCGCTTCTCATTGGAGGGGCTATTTTCATGACAAGACCCCTTCTGTAAAATGATTACTTAAGTAAAAACTCCGTGTATATTCGTGACATTTCCCTCCAATCTGAATAGCATATTATATATTGTAAGGAGGGAGAAAATGATACACATAGTTAAAGCAGGAGAAACGTTATGGTCAATTGCAGAGGATTATCGATTACCGCTCCAATCTCTAATTACTGCTAACCCAAATATCAATCCAGATGTTTTGTTCATTGGCCAACAATTGAACATACCTGGTTTCCCACCGATTGAATCTATTCCTTATTCCATTTATGTAAGTTTAGCCGCTAGAACGTTAACGTTAAAACACAACAATCAAGTACAAAAAGTCTATCCGGTAGCTGTAGGAAGTATGTTACACCAAACTCCTACTGGGAACTTTATTATCATTAACAAAGCGCCTAACCCGGGAGGTCCCTACGGAACGATGTGGATGAGTTTATCGAAAAAACATTACGGCATTCATGGGACAAATGACCCTTCTTCCATCGGTAAGTACGTGTCACGAGGATGTATCCGTATGTTTAATCCGGATGTTGAAGAGCTTGCTATTATTATACCTATTGGGACTCCAGTGAACATATCTTCATAATCCTATTACTACAAAGGATCATAAATCAAAGTGATTTTTTGATAATGTTGATTGTTGGGGGAGATGAAGTATGCTATGTTTTAAATTATAGAGTATTTAGATTTTTCATTCACTAGTTTCATATAGTGAGTACTTTCGATAAGAGTAGCGGTGAATCGTAAAGGGGGGATAGGATGAAAACCAATGTCGAAGATTTATTTCAGTATATTTGCGAATTATTCATCGCAAGCGGACTTGAGGAGAAAGACGCAAAAGTTGTGACGGATATCTATAAGCGGGCAACGTTGAGAGGGGTAGGTCATCATGATATTTATGACCTTCCGAAAAGATTAGAGGCAATCGCAAACGAAAAAGTCAATGTCAAACCGAATATTTCACGACAAAGCAGTTTTCAGGCAATCGAATCATATGATGGGGACAACGGTTTGGGAGAATTATGTTCGTATTACATAACAGCTAGAGCTAAGCAATTGGCAGACAAATTTGGAATTGGATTTTGTAATGTCTCAAATAGCAATCATTTTTTATCTGCTAGTCCTTTTATCGAGGATATGTCTGAACAAGGATATGTGACACTTTTGTTATCCTCGGCTCAACCGGTAATGAGCATGCCCGGATCTTCTAAGACGGTAATTGGAAATAATCCACTAGGTTTCGGTGCGCCTGGAAAGGAATATAACATAAATTTCGATTCCTCAATGGCTTATCATTCGGTAGGGAACTTGAAAGCTTATGTTGAAGAAGGGAAAAAGATTCCCAGTTATACAGCTGTTGACGAACATGGAAATTTCACGACGGATCCCACTGAAGCACTAAAAGGGGCTGCTTTACCTGTTGGTTATCATAAAGGATTCGGGTGGGCGATAATTGTTGAGTTATTAACGACAATATTAAGTGGAGGGGTAATGGTGAATGAAAAACAGCATATCAATGAATTATTCGGCCATCATTTTCATTCCCAAGCAGCTATTGTGTTAAAAATTGAAGGGATTGTTGAAATGGAGGTTTTTAAAGAAAGAGTGGAGTCGTTGGACGACTTTATGAAAGACCAAAATGAATCCGTTCGCTTGCCTGGCGAAAGGTCTAAGCAAAAGAAGGTTCACTATTATGAAGAAGGTATTGTCATAACTGAACAATTGAGAAATG